>CAXBNH010000314.1:0-3824 GCA_963976905.1 uncultured Algibacter sp. | reverse complement strand
GCTGGAGATAGTGTATTGCTATCGCCTGCCTGTGCAAGTTTTGATTTGTTTGAAAACTATGAAGATAGAGGGCGCCAATTTAAAAATGCAGTTAGGAATTTATAATGAATCTTGTCATTCCTGCGAAGGTAGGAACCCATTAGAATAACAGAGTGATTAATTATTAGATTCCTGCCTTCGCAGGAATGACAAAAAGAGAATAATGCAAACACTGTTCAACAACATAAAAGGAGATCGGTTAATATGGGCCATTGTTGCGCTGTTGGCCATTCTATCGTTTTTGCCTGTGTATAGTGCAGCCAGTAATTTGGCATATAAGGGGAGCGACGGAAATACCTTTGGCTTTTTTGTAAAGCATTTTATGCATTTGTTTTTGGGGTTTGTCATTATGTATGGGGTTCATAAAATTCCGTATCGGTATTTTAAAGGCTTGTCTCTAGTCATGATTCCTGTGGTTTTAGTGTTATTGGGCGTGACTATGTTGCAAGGCACCACTATTGATGGGGCGAACGCCAGCCGTTGGATTCAAATTCCTATTGTGGGTATGTCTTTTCAAACATCTACCTTGGCGGCTGTAGTGCTTATGGTTTATGTGGCGCGTTACATGTCTAAAATACAAGATAGAGCCATTACATTTAAAGCGTCTGTCTTACCGCTTTGGATGCCTGTTTTTTTTGTGCTGGTATTGATTCTTCCAGCGAACTTTTCAACAGCGGCCATCATGTTTTTAATGGTGCTTATGTTGGTGTTTTTAGGGGGGTATCCTTTTAAATATCTAGCGGTTATTATAGGGTCTGGTGTTTTGGTGTTAGCATTGTTCGTGTTGATGGCAAAAGCATTTCCAGGCGTGATGCCCAATAGGGTAGATACGTGGATGAGCCGGATTGAGAATTTTTCCAATGATGAAGTCACGGAAGCCGATTATCAGATTGAAAAAGCAAAAATAGCCATTGCCTCGGGTGGTATTCAAGGTGTGGGACCAGGAAAGAGCATTCAAAAGAATTTCCTGCCGCAGTCTTCCTCAGATTTTATTTTCGCCATCATTATTGAAGAATATGGATTGATAGGTGGTTTTGGGTTGATGATTCTTTACATGTGGTTGCTTTTCAGGATTGTGATTGTGGCGCAAAAATCAGATACCGTTTTTGGAAAACTTTTGGTGTTGGGCGTTGGTTTGCCCATCGTATTTCAAGCATTGATCAATATGGCGGTGGCGGTAGAATTATTTCCGGTAACAGGGCAAACGTTACCATTCATCAGTAGCGGGGGCACTTCTATTTGGATGACGTGCTTGGCAGTTGGAATCATATTAAGTGTAAGTGCTAGACGAGAGGAAATTAAAGAACAAGAAGATTTGGAGGATAATCCGTTGGAGATTCTTTCGGAAACGATTTAAAAATTTACGATATGCGATTTTAGAATTACGATTGTATGAAACAAGTTATAAAAGATAGAACTAAAAGATTTGCATCAGACTGTTGGGGGCTATGTGCTAAATTTCCAATATCTAGAGAATATAATGCCTATTGTAATCAATTAATAAGGTGTTCAAGTTCTGTGGGAGCTAATTATCGAGCTGCTTGTAGAGCAAAATCGGATGCTGATTTTATTAATAAATTAAAAATTGTTGAAGAGGAAGCGGATGAAAGTATGTATTTCTTGGAATTGTTTATCGAAGTAAGTGATAAAGAGCATAATGAAACAAAACGTTTACATAAGGAAGCAAATGAATTATTATCTATAGTTGTGGCATCAATAAAAACCATGAGAAGCCGTAAGCCATAAATCGTAAATCGTAAATCAAAAATCGTAAATAATTTGAGTAACAAACAAGCATACAAAATCATACTTTCCGGTGGAGGCACAGGCGGGCACATCTATCCTGCCATTGCCATTGCCAACGAATTAAAATCGCGCTATCCAGATGCGGAGTTTTTGTTTGTTGGTGCCAAAGACCGTATGGAAATGGAAAAAGTGCCACAAGCAGGTTACGAAATAAAAGGACTTTGGATTTCTGGCATTCAGCGAAAAATGACTTTGAAAAATCTTGCGTTTCCGTTTAAATTGATAAGTAGTTTGTGGGGTGCGCGAAAAATTATAAAAGCTTTTAAGCCCGATGTGGCTATCGGTACGGGAGGCTTTGCCAGCGGCCCATTGTTGCATGTAGCGGCCATGAATAACATTCCGAGTTTGATACAGGAGCAGAATTCGTTTCCGGGCATTACCAATAAATTGTTGGCTAAAAAAACACAAAGAATATGTGTGGCCTATGATGGGTTGGAGCGGTTTTTCCCGAAAGATAAAATCATAAAAACAGGCAATCCTGTGCGTCAAGATTTGTTGAATATTGATACAAAAACAGTTGAGGCCAAAAACTTTTTCAATTTAAAACATGGAAAATATACGCTTTTGGTTCTGGGCGGGAGTTTAGGCTCTAGGCGCATCAATGAGCTGATTGAAAATGAACTCGATTTTTTGGATACTCAAAATGTACAGGTCATTTGGCAATGCGGTAAGTTGTATTATCAACAATATAAGCTTTATGGCAACACTAAAAATGTACAGGTTTATGAGTTTTTAAATAACATGGATTTTGCCTATGCGGCGGCCGATGTTGTGATATCAAGGGCAGGTGCAAGTTCGGTTTCAGAGCTTTGTATTGTAGGGAAGCCGGTTATTTTCATTCCGTCGCCCAACGTGGCTGAAGACCATCAAACAAAAAATGCCATGGCGATTGTCAATAAAGATGCGGCCATGATTATTAAAGAAGAAGACTTAACGGCCGATTTTGAAAACAAGTTTTTGCAATTGATAGCATGGCCAGAACGTCAAAAAGAATTAGGCAAGAAAATAAAAGGATTGGCATTGGTAAACGCCACAAATCAGATTGCGGATGAGGTTGAGAAATTGATTAGAAGAATTAAGAATTAAGAATTATTTTGAACCTAAATAACATACATAGCGTTTATTTTCTTGGCATCGGTGGCATCGGTATGAGTGCGCTTGCACGCTATTTTCATGCGAACAACAAGCAAGTTGCGGGTTATGATAAAACGCCAACCGATATTACAGAGGGTTTAGAAAATTTAGGAGTCAAAATTCATTTTGAAGATACTGTTGAACATATAGATTCTGATTTTTTAAATACAGAAAACACCTTGGTGGTTTACACGCCTGCCATTCCAAAAGGTCATAATGAGCTCCAGTATTTTACAGATAATGGTTTTCAAGTTTTAAAGCGTTCACAAGTGCTTGGGTTGATAACTGAAAACACATTTTGTTTAGCCGTTGCAGGAACACACGGAAAAACCACGACCACAAGCATTTTAGGACATTTAATGTATGAATGCAACGTGCCATTAACGGCATTTTTAGGTGGTGTTTCAGAAAATTATAACTCCAATTTTATTGAAAATGGTACAGAGGTTTCAGTCGTTGAGGCTGATGAATTTGATAGGTCGTTTTTGACGTTATCGCCAGATATTGCCTGTATTACGTCTATGGATGCCGATCATTTAGATATCTATGGCGATGCTTCCGAAGTGAAGAAATCATTTGAGGATTTTTCAAAAAAAGTAAAAGCCAACGGGAAGCTATTTGTTAGAAATGGTTTGCCCATAAAAGGTATCACTTATGGTATTGAGAATGATTCTGATTATTCGGTTCAAAATATAAAAATAGAAAACGGTGCATATGTTTTTGATGTGAAAACGCCAAAAACAGTGCTTGAAAATTTACAATTTAGCCTACCTGGTAGACACAATTTGTCGAATGCACTAATAGCCTTGGCGATGGCTGTAGAATATGGTTGTCCTCACCGGCAG
>CAXBNH010000313.1:0-3836 GCA_963976905.1 uncultured Algibacter sp. | reverse complement strand
ACCTCTTTAAAGGTTAACAGATTTTTGATGACCTTGCTTTCATTTTCTTGAAACACGCCTTCTTCTTTTGCCTGATCGGCCATCATCATAAAGCTTTCTCGATTCAAAACGCTGCCATGGCCTTTGCCGCCAATTAATTTAGTGGTTAATTGCAGTAGCCATAAAATACCTGTCCATTTCAACGGAAAAATTAAAACGGTCAATGCTTTTGATGTGAAGTTTGCCAAGTTTTTCCAATAGGTCGCTCCAATGGTTTTTGGGATGATTTCTGAAGCTACCAAAATTAAAAAAGTCATAAGGGCCGACACAATGCCAACGGTATTAATGCCCCAAAGTTCTATTTTATAAGGTAATTTTTCAGCTTCAATACCCACCATCATGGCGCCTAAAGTGTGGGCGATGGTATTTAATGTTAAAATGGCAATGAGCGGTTGGTCCACATCTTTTTTCAAATTTTCTAAAGTAAGCGCATAATCTTTGCCTTCTTGTTTTTTAATGCTTATAAATGTGGGGGTGATGCTTAATAAAACGGCTTCGAGTATGGAACATAAAAAGGAAAAGAATATAGAAATGGTTGCCCAAAAAATTAATGCGCTCATAAAATGGTTTTCGTTTTTTACGAAGTTACAAAATCAAATGTATCCGCTATTCTATTTGGTTTGTAATTAATCTTTATTTTTATACACCGAGAAAAAATGAATGATTTGACAAAAAAGATTTACTACTTAGCATTTGTTATGTGCTTTTTGATTGCAAATAACAGATTGCAAGCTCAAGAAAACAGTTCAAACCCCGCCGAAGCAAAAACCCGTTCTGTGTATGCCGAGAAGATATATCTTCAATTAAACAATACTGTTTTTACTACCGATAAAACTATTTGGTTTAAGGCGATTGTAACCAATGCGTTTAACCTGCCGACCCAATTAAGTGGCATTTTGTATGTGGAACTTATCGATTTTGATAAAAATATCCTAAACACAAAAAAGCTAAAACTGGAAAATGGCATCGCTGATGGTTTTTTTCAGTTGAGCGAATCGTATCCGTCAGGGCGTTATTTGGTGCGGGCTTACACGGCATGGGACCGTAATTTTGGACAGGATTTTATTTTTGAGCAATACATTGATCTCTTTTCTTTGGAAACCATCAATGAAGAAGACATTATTGGAAACATCACACTTACCAAAACAGGTGCAGACCAATATAAACTATCTGCAACCATAGTGCCTCAAGGGATAAAAGACGATTATAATAAAGATCTAACAGTATATATCCAGTCTGCTGATGTATTGGATTCCATAGAAGTAAAAAGAAAAAATAAAGAATATATTTTGGAATACGCCTTGCCAAAAGATGCGGTTACGGTAAAGCTTAAGGTAAAGTTGGAAGACACCAAATTGAAGAACAACAAGGTTAAGCAAGAAAGCACCTATTCTAAAACCATTGCGGTCAATAAAGATTTTTTGGATGTGCAATTTTTTCCGGAAGGCGGAAAAATGATTGATGGATTAACAAGTAAAGTAGCTTATAAATCCATTAATTACAAAGGTTTGGGGGCACCTATTAGTGGCGATATTGTTGATGAAACCGATAGTGTTATCAGGTCGTTTACAACCAACCGATTGGGGATGGGTTTTACCTTTTTAAAACCTAGTAAGAACAAATCGTATTATGGCAGAATTGTAAGTGACAAAGGTATTATTTACAAATACCCATTGCCAAAAGTAGAAGCTTTAGGCTATGTGTTGAGCACCATGGAAATTAAAGATTATTTGAATGTAAAAATAGCATCCAATATTAAAAATACAGACAGTCTTTATTTTCAAGTGAAAAGCCGTGGGGTACTGATACAAGAGCATAAATTTAAAATAAAAAATGGTATGTATGAAGCCTTGGTTAAAAAGGCTTTATTGCCTAATGGTATTATAAATATCACTTTGTTCCATCAGAATGGTAACCCTATTTGCGAGCGCTTATTTTTTAATTTCAATGAAGTAGAAGCATTGAATATAATAGCAGAAACAGATAAAAATTCGTATACCCAACGCGATAAAACAGCGTTGCATGTTCTAGCTTCTAATGCTGATGGTAAACTTGTTGAAGCAAACCTTTCCGCTTTGGTCATTGATAAAAACCAAAGGGGTCTTTCTCGAAAATCACAACCAAATATTTTGTCCTATTTTCTGTTGCACTCCGAATTGAAAGGTTTTATAGAAGATGCCAATGCTTATTTTGAGGACGATAATATGTTTAGAAAGCGTGATCTGGAAGCCCTCATGTTAACCCAAGGTTGGCGTAATTATGTGTTTAATAAAACAGATACTGATTACGATTTTAAGATAAAACCAGAAACCGATTTGTGGGTGTCTGGAAAAGTAGGCTCTATATTCAATAAAAATAAAATTCCCAACAAAGACGTTGATTTAACCATGCTTACCTTTGGGAAACCGCAGGGCATTTACACACAAAAAATTGATAGTTTGGGACGTTTTGCATTTAATTTGAACAATCAGTATGTGGATAAACTCAACATTGTCATTCAATCGACCAATAAAAACGGCAACGCAAAAGAGTATCACATTGAGTTGGATAAATCCTTGGCGCCGCCCAAAATTATTTATGAGGAAAAGGAGACAATTACATTGGCCGATACCATTTTGAAACCTTTCTTAGAAAAAAGTAAAAAACAGAACGAGCAACAAAACGCCTTTAAATTATCAAGTAACACCATCGAGTTGAATACGGTGGAATTAACAGGTTATAATCTCACTCCCGAGCGTGAAAAAATGTTTAAACTTCATGGTGCGCCCGATGTGGTTATAAATACAGAAGACCTTGAAAAAGAAGAAGAAAAGTGGATGTATGGTTTGTATAGTGTGTTGAAATTTAGATTTCCTGATGATATTAATATTGTAAAAGGTAATGAATCACAATATTTACGATTTAATGCGGATGATCCCATTGCTGATGAAAATACGGCTGTTTTTGATTTAGCTCAGGTTTATGGTACTGATTTTACCTATATTTTTATTGACAATCAATTGGTTGAAGGTTACAACTATCCTTTGTTACCAAATTTACCTGTGGATGGTATAAAAAGTTTTGAAATTTTAAAAAATCCAAAAGGAAATCTTGGACATTATTACACCGAGGTTTTTCCTTATGCATCATTTCCCCCTGCCTTATTAACATATGGTATAGTTAGTATTTATACGTACTCAGGCAAAGGTCTTTTTGGTATCACACCTGCTAAAGGTATTTTTAAAGGTGCTATTTCTGGTTTTTCAACAAAAAGAGAATTTTACGCCCCTAAATATGATAATTTACAAGATGAGGATTGGAATTTGCCAGATGATCGTTCCACCATCTATTGGTCGCCATCAATAACAACCAACACAGAAGGGCAAACAAAAATTGAATTTTACAACGGGGATAATGTTGGCGATATGCTTGTTGTTATTGAAGCCATAACCCCCGATGGGGAAATAGGTTATTATGAAACCACTTATACTGTGCAGGAAAAGATTGAGAAATAATCTACGAAATCAATTTAACCACATCTTTAGCGAAATAGCTTGCAATCACATCGGCTCCTGCACGTTTTATGGCAGTCACTTGTTCCATCATAACGGCGTCGTGGTCCAGCCAGCCTTTTTTGGCAGCCGCTTTTAGCATGGCATATTCGCCAGACACTTGATAGACGGCAACAGGCACATCAACTGCATTTTTTATCTCTCGCACAATATCCAAATAGCATAACCCAGGTTTTACCATCACGATGTCGGCACCTTCATCAATATCCATTTCGGTTTCTTTAATGGCTTCAAAACGGTTGGCAT
>CAXBNH010000312.1:0-3845 GCA_963976905.1 uncultured Algibacter sp. | reverse complement strand
ATTATGGCGTCTCATCATCTTGTGGCTCCTCAAACGTTATGGAATTTTTGGGCATCAAATTCACAAATGACGAATCCTTCTTAAAAAAATCTGTAGAAAAGGCCGGCATCTGCATATTACACGCACCATTGTTCCACCCAGCTATGAAAAATGTGGCGCCCATCCGTCGTGAAATGGGCGTAAAAACCTTTTTCAATATGTTAGGTCCCATGGTCAATCCGTCGTTTCCAAAAAATCAAATGGTAGGCGTTTTCAATTTAGAATTGTTAAGACTTTATGGTTATTTATATCAAAATACCCCGATAAACTACACCATTATTCACGCTTTGGATGGTTATGATGAAGTGTCTTTAACGGGGCGCAGCAAAATCATTCAAAACCAATCCGAATCCATAGTATATCCAGAAGATTTTGGTGTAAAACAAATACAAAAAGAAGCCATTTACGGCGGTGATTCTGTAGAGTCATCCGCTAAAATATTTATGGATGTGATTAGCGGTAATGGCACCGAGGCACAAAATAACGTGGTTTGTGCCAACGGAGGGCTGGCCATTGCAACCGTACAACAAATAAACCATAAACAGGGCTTTGAAATGGCAAAAGAATCCTTGCTTTCAGGAAAAGCAAAAGCAAGTTTAGATACATTAATTGAATTGAGTAGAAATCATTAAGAAATAACCCATTTTGATTTAAAAACGAACAGTTAATTCTGAATTCAAAATTCTGAATTCAAAATTTTAAAACATGAACATATTAGACAACATAATAGCCGATAAACTCAAGGAAGTCGCTTTAAGAAAAAGCCTCATCCCGGTATCGCAATTGGAAACATCCGTTTTATTTGAAAGAGAAACCATTTCGCTTACCAATAAATTACGGCAAAGCAACACTGGAATTATTGCCGAGCACAAACGGCGCTCGCCTTCAAAATCGGTCATCAACCAAGGTTTCAATGTCTTTGATGTTGCCAAAGGTTACGAAAAAGCAGGTGTTTGCGGCATGTCCGTTTTAACCGATGGAAAATATTTTGGCGGTTCTTTAGATGATTTATTAACCGCGCGTGCCAGTTGTAATTTGCCACTGTTACGAAAAGAATTTATTATTGATGAATACCAACTTTTAGAAGCCAAAGCCTACGGTGCCGATGTTATTTTATTGATTGCCGCTATTTTAACCAAAACAGAAATCAAACAATTTTCTGAATTTGCAAAACGTTTAAATTTAGATGTTTTATTGGAAGTCCATAACGAAGAAGAGTTACACAAATCCATCATGCCCAGTCTGGATATGTTGGGCGTAAATAACCGAAACCTCAAAACGTTTGATGTTAGCTTAGACACCAGCAAATTATTGAGCAACATAATCCCCGATGATTTTGTAAAAGTATCAGAAAGCGGCATCAGCACCATTGAAGCCATAAAAGAATTACAACCTTATGGCTACCAAGGTTTTTTAATTGGTGAAAATTTTATGAAAACCGATGATGCTGGCTTCAGTGCCAAGGAATTTATTGAAAGCCTCCTCTAACTCCTCCAAAAGAGGAGAACACGCACTCATATGAATAAAAATAAACGACATACTCCGCAATCAATTCCCTCTCCTTCGGGGAGGGCAAGAGAGGGGCTTTTTCTTAAAGTCTGCGGTATGAAATACCAAGACAATATCCAACACGTTGCAGCTTTGCAACCACATTATCTTGGCTTTATTTTTTATGAGAAATCCGTGCGATATTTTGAAGCTGACAATATTCCAGAATTAGCCAAAGGCATAAAAAAAACAGGCGTTTTTGTAGATGCCGATTTGGATTTTGTGATTAAAAAAATAAAGACACATCAGTTACAGGCCGTGCAATTACATGGTCATGAATCACCAGAATATTGCGAAACATTAAAAACACTTTGTCATTCCGCCCTTGATGCGGAATCCACTAAAAATAAAACTGACATGAAAGAGGTTCCTGCCTTCGCAGGAATGACAGAAATCATCAAAGTATTTTCAATTAGAAACGCATTCGATTTTGACGTTTTAAAACCTTATGAAGATGTCTGTGATTACTTTTTATTCGATACCAAAGGAAAACTGCCCGGCGGAAACGGTTACACTTTCGATTGGAATGTTTTGAACAACTATCCATCAACAAAACCATTCTTTTTAAGTGGTGGTATTGGCATCAACCAAATAGAGGATTTAAAAAAATTCCAGCAAAGTAAGGCTTCAAAATATTGCTATGCCATCGATGTAAACAGTAAATTTGAAGTGAAACCTGGGTTAAAAAACATAGAGTTATTAAAAGAGTTTAAAGAAGATTTATCATTCCATGCTTGACATGGAATCCATTAAAAGATATATACAATAATTAAAAAAAATTGCCTCCTTCGAGGGAATGACAAAAACAATGAATTACAACGTAAACGAAAAAGGCTATTACGGCGAATTTGGTGGCGCATACATTCCAGAAATGCTATACCCTAATGTGGAGGAATTACGCCAAAACTACTTAAAAGTCATGGCAGAACCCGAATTTAAAAAAGAGTTCGACCAACTTTTAAAAGATTATGTGGGACGCCCTTCCCCACTCTATTTTGCCAAACGCCTTTCAGAGAAACACAACACCAAAATTTATCTGAAACGTGAGGATTTAAACCACACCGGTGCACATAAAATAAATAATACCATCGGACAAATTTTGATGGCAAAACGTTTGGGCAAACATCGTATTATTGCCGAAACTGGCGCTGGGCAACACGGTGTTGCTACGGCCACGGTTTGTGCTTTAATGGGCTTGGAATGCATTGTGTATATGGGCGAAATTGATATTGCCCGCCAAGCTCCAAACGTAGCACGAATGAAAATGTTGGGCGCCAAAGTAGTACCCGCATTATCGGGAAGCCGCACCTTAAAAGATGCTACTAATGAAGCCATCCGTGATTGGATCAACAACCCTGTGGACACCCATTATATTATTGGTTCTGCCATTGGCCCCCACCCGTATCCAGATATGGTTACGCGGTTTCAATCGGTCATTTCCGAAGAAATAAAATGGCAATTAAAAGAACACGAAGGGCGTGAAAATCCAGATTACGTGGTAGCCTGTATAGGTGGTGGCAGTAACGCTGCTGGTACATATTACCATTATTTACACGAACCTAAAGTTGGCATTATTGCCGTGGAAGCTGCCGGTCACGGTGTGGATTCTGGCGAAAGCGCAGCAACTTCTATTTTAGGAAAAGAAGGCATCATCCACGGATGCAAAACCCTTTTGATGCAAACCAAAGATGGGCAGATTACCGAGCCTTATTCTATTTCCGCAGGATTGGATTATCCCGGTGTTGGCCCCATGCATGCACATTTGGCAAAAACCGGCCGTGCAGAATTTATGGCCATTACTGATGATGACGCCATGAATGCTGGATTGGAACTTTGCAAACTAGAAGGTATTATTCCAGCTATTGAAAGCTCCCACGCACTTGCTATTTTTGAACAAAGAACATTCAAACCCGATGATGTTGTTGTTCTAAGTTTATCGGGAAGAGGCGATAAAGATTTACAGAATTATATTGAGTATTTTAATATTTAAAGTATGGGCGTTACCACAAGGGTCGGGCTTTCCGCTATATCTTTTGGTTTTTTTATAAAACCAAAAGGATGCCGCTGCAATCCCTAACGCAAAGACTAACAAAAAAGCACAAGTGTAAAAAACATTCGTGTATTCGTGGCTAAAAAACATTTTCAATGAACAGAATAAACCAAAAATTACAAGAAAACAAAAAGCTCCTTTCCATATACTTCACGGCCGGTTATCCGAGTTTGGATGACACCGTTTCCATCATACAAGATTTGGAAAA
>CAXBNH010000311.1:0-3906 GCA_963976905.1 uncultured Algibacter sp. | reverse complement strand
ATTTTAATGTTCCAACGACCATCTACCAAACGTTTGTCAGGTATGAGCAAATAAGATTCAGACAATGAAATATCAGTTTCAAAGTCCAATTGTTTGTTAGATGGTCTATATAGGAACACTTTTCCTGAAATTTCATTAAAATCAACATTACTTGGAAAATGAATAACCAATCCCTCGGCCATTCGTTCATAACTTATATTTTCTTCTAGGTTTTTAGAGTTGTTCAATTTGTTAATGTCATTTTGATAGGTCAATTCCTCGCCATAATAATCCTCAACAACCAATTCATTGGTAAATTTTTTATCCACATTCATGGTAATCACAAAGTACATGATAAACGAAATGAACCCAATAAACGCCAATACAATTCCGGTGCCCCAATTAATTTTCATCACAATATATTTTTTGTCATTCCCGTGAAGACGGGAATCTTATTATTTTTATTCGTTTTTTATGGCATTCCCTTCGTTACCTCAGGTCGGGCTTTCCGCTATATCTTTTTTGCTTTTCATGGCAAAAAAGGATGTCGCTTCAATCCCTAATACGCCTATCCGCCAACTTCAATTTTTTAGTAGCTAATAGCCAACAGCCAAAAACTATTTATAACTCCGCGGTCCTAAAAAATTGGCCGTTGTTGATTCAATTAATGTATCACCAGCAAAAACGCCAATCTTAATTTTATTTCTATCACCAGATAATGCCGCATTATTGATTTCAATAAACAGTGTGCCTTTTGCAATGCCTTGTCTGGGCACTACAAAACTATCATGTGTAGCCACCAATTTCAATGTACCTTTATGCGACATTAATTCAAAGTGTACGTTTTCAATATCTTTTGTGGTTTTGTTTACCAGTTTATAGGTAAATACATTGCTTATTATATTATTGTCTTTGTGTTCGTATAATTGCCCTGGCAACCTTAAAACGGTGGCCTCTACATCATTTCTTAAAAAAAGCATACCAACCAATAAACCCGTTAATATAGCCAAAACCGCTATGTAGCCTTTTATTCTGGCGGTAAATTTAAAAGGTACTTTCTTTTCTATATTTTCCTCACTAGCGTACCTAATCAGGCCTTTAGGTAAGTTGACGCTTTCCATAATATGGTCGCACTCATCTATGCAAGCCGTACAGTTTACGCATTCCAGTTGCGTGCCGTTCCTGATATCGATACCCGTTGGGCAAACGTTCACACATTGAAAACAATCAATGCAGTCGCCATAGCCTAATACGTTCCTGTCTTCGTTTTTTCTGAATTTTTTTCTGCCATTTTCAGCTTCCCCACGTTTATGGTCGTATGCCACCACAATGGATTTGGTGTCCAATAGCACGCCTTGTAATCTCCCGTAAGGGCAAGCAATAATGCACACCTGCTCTCTAAACCATGCAAACACAAAATAGAATACTGCTGTAAAGATGAGCAATGAAAAAAGCGTGCTTAGATGACTAAATGGGCCTTCTGTTATATATTGAATCAGTTTGTCGCTTCCTATTAAATAAGCCAAAAACACATTGGCGATTAAAAAAGAAATAATCAAAAATATAAGTTGCTTTAATCCTTTCTTTCTTATTTTTTCAGCGTTCCAAGGTTGTTTTGATAAACGGATTTGCTTGCCTCTATCGCCTTCAATCCAATATTCAATACGTCGGAACACCATTTCCATAAAGATGGTTTGCGGACAAATCCATCCACAGAAAATCCTACCAAAAGCCACTGTAAAAAGTGTAATGAACACTACCCCAATAAGCATGGAAATCACAAACAAATGAAAATCCTGTGGCCAAAACGGAAACCCGAAAATATTAAAACGACGTTCCAGCACGTTGAACATCAAAAACTGATTGCCTTTTACTTTTATGAAAGGTGACAAAAACAGGAAAGCCAATAAACCATAACTGACCCACTTACGGTACTTATAAAATTTCCCGCTGGGTTTTTTAGGGAATACCCAAGCCCGTTTACCGTCTTCGGTAATCGTTCCAATGGTGTCTCTGTATGTTTCGTTTTTTGGGGTTTCCAAGGGGTCTTTTTTTTAGGCCTGTCAGGTCTGAAAATAATTTAGTTATTTAGAACTTCGGTAGTATCAATGGTTATAACGTCTTGATTTAATTGCTCTTCTAAAGGCGTTTCCTCATTATCACCAACCCAAACTTCTCCTTCTGGGTTTTTTGGATTGGCAGGTGTAGTGCCTTGTAAGGATAAAACATAACTGGCTACCTGTGCTATTTCTAAAGGTTTTAATTGTGTTTTCCAAGCAATCATCCCTTTTCCGGAACGGCCACCTTCAGACACTGTTTTGAAAATATGCTTAATGTCTCCACCTAAGATCCAATAGTTGTCTGTTAAATTTGGACCAATACCACCGCCACCGTCTGCCATGTGACAGGCCACACAAATAGTTTCAAATGTGGTTTTGCCAGCACTTAAATCGGCTGCATCTGTTAATAAAGTAACCGTATTGATGTCCACTAAATCTTTAGCTGTTTTTTTATAGGCTTCAATAGCTGTTTTAGCTTCGGCCAATTCAGTTTCTAATTCATCAATTTGGTTATCGCCATTAAAAACATGAAACCTTAATAAATATACAGCTGCAAAAATGATTGAAATATAGAAGCCATACAACCACCATGGCGGTAAGTCATTATCTAATTCTTTAATGCCATCATAGTTATGGTCAAGTATAATTTCACCTTCTTTTTCAATCGGTTTTGAACCTAAAAGTTTTAAATAGGTTCCTTTTAGCCATGTGAATTTGTATTTGCTTTCTTTTTCGGCTAAAAAACGTGCTTTGGCTTCAGCATCCAATTTATGAAGCATTACATTTTCCAGAGCACCAATAATGGCTTCAATAGCAATAAGGATCAATAGCACTAAAAGAAGAAACAACAATACTGTGGGATTTTCTATAAATGCAGGTTGGTCTCCCGAGTCTATAAAAAATTCTACGGCGCCAAAAATGATGAAGAATGCTATGGGTACTCTTACCCAAGATGGAATTAGATGTCTCATAATATATCGTCGTTTTGGTTGTCTAAAGGTAGGTTGCTAACGGTTTTTATGTAATCTTTTTTAGCGGTGAATACCCACCAAAACAGAATGACAAAAAAGCTAAAGAAAATAAGCAAGGAGAGGATGGGGTAAATTTCTATACCTGCTATTGTCTCCATATGACCTTTGATGTATTTTAACATAATTATTTTTTTGATGGTTAATTTTGAACTGCTTCAACCTTAATGTCTGTGCCTAATCGTTGCAGATAGGCTATAAGTGCCACAATTTCCCTGTTTTTCATTTCAATGAAATCCTCACCATTTTCAGCAGCGTATTTTTTGTCTGCTTCATAAGTGTTGGCAAAATCAGGATCGGTGTACAGGTTTTGTTCAATTTGAGTGCCCTGTGCCAACATATCGGCTTGTGCGTTTGCAATTTCTTCTTCAGAATACGGTACACCTAAAGTTACCATCGCTTTCATTTTTGTCTCAGTTTGTGATTTGTCCAATTTGCTGCTACTACCAGTAATCAACCATGGGTAGCGTGGCATAATAGAACCCGATGAGGTACTTTGTGGGTCATACATATGGTTAAAGTGCCAATTATCGGAATATTTTGCACCAATTCTATGTAAATCTGGCCCTGTGCGTTTGCTTCCCCAAAGGAAAGGGTGGTCATAAACATATTCGCCAGCTTTGGAGTATTCGCCATAGCGTTCTACCTCATGTCTGAACGGACGTATCATTTGAGAATGGCAGCCCACACAGCCCTCACGGATATATATATCGCGACCTTCCAGTTCTAGCGGCGTGTATGGTTTTACACTAGCTATGGTTGGAATATTGGATTTTACCATAATGGTTGGTACAATTTGAATGATGCCACCAATTAAAATAGCTACAGTAGCTAAAAGC
>CAXBNH010000310.1:0-3941 GCA_963976905.1 uncultured Algibacter sp. | reverse complement strand
CAATCCGTATAAACCTGAAAGAATTCGAACAGTATTTTGAGCCGATTCTATTTTTTCTTTAGGAATGGTATAAGCATCCAATCCACGATATACATCGCCGTTAAAAGCGTATATGGACGGCCTGGCGTTTTCCTTGGTAAAAGGTAACTTCCAAGATTGGTTGCGCTCATAATTCAATTGGCCCAGCGCATCAGAAATACTCATAAGCTTGGATAAACTTTTGGCCGATTTTTTTTTGAGCAAGGTATTTAAACGCTCTGATTCTTTTAAAAACTGGGCTTCGGTGGTATTTTCTGTCGGTAGTTCAGTTTCAAAATCCAAAGATTTGGCTGGTGATATTACTAATTTCATAGTTAATTTTTATTCCCAAAAAGGAAATTATTTAAGATTAGTTTCAAAGTTACGATTAGTAATTTACTTTTGAAATCGAAGCTGTCAATTATTTGGAATGGTGCTATAAATTGAATTGATTTTGACCGGCTGGAATCATTTTAAAAAATGAAAATAGTACTTTTTGTTATAAAAAATGTAATTTCGTTTTATAGTAGTCAAAGCAAAACTTTATAAACAAACTAAGCTTCAAATTATGGGAAAATTAAAATTTACTATTGTGTTCTTATTATCTTTTTTTACATCAAAACTGTGTTACTCACAAGATTGGCCTAACCTAAAACGCTTCCAAGAGGCAAACGCACAATTGAGTTTTCCAGAACCTGGAAAAGACCGTATTGTATTTATGGGAAATTCCATTACCGAAGGTTGGTCCAATCACCACCCAGAGTTTTTTACGAACAGACCTTATGTAAACAGGGGGATTGGCGGACAAACAACGCCCCAAATGCTGTTACGTTTCAAACAAGATGTTATTGATTTGAAACCATCGGTAGTTGTTATATTAGCTGGCATCAATGATATTGCGGGCAATACGGGGCCATCAACCCTTGAAATGATTGCAGATAATATTTTTTCCATGGCTGAATTAGCAAAAGTCCATAATATAAAGGTGGTGTTGTGTTCTGTACTTCCCGCCTTTGATTTCCCTTGGCGTAAGGGCATGGAACCCGCCGAAAAAGTGGTAACCCTCAATGCCATGATAGCATCGTACGCCAAAAAACATGATACCGTATATGTTGATTATTTCTCCGCTATGGTAAACTCGCAAAAAGGCCTAAAAGATGAACTAGGAAGCGATGGCATTCACCCAAATGCAGCTGGATACGCCATCATGGAACCTCTAGTGGAAAATGGTATAGCAAGAGCTTTAAACCAAAAACAAAAGCCCTAATTACAAACCAACAGTAATCTAATAACAATACAAAAAACAACAATAATCAACTAAAAAATCATTACAATAGCTTAATATTCCCATAACAAGGTTTTGAACAAAAAACGATATTTTTACAATTGACCTTTTAATTATAAAATCATGGAGATTGATAGCACTGAGGATTTTTTAAAAAAATTTGATTATAATTATCAACGAAAAAACAATGAATTGATAGTTGAAATGGATTATTCCCAAAAAATATCCATTGACTTTACAAATTCTAAAAACGTTGTAATCACCGATAAATTAGTAGGTTGGAATTTCTTGACAGTCATAATAAATATGAATATCAAAAATGCCATCTTGTTTAACCTAATCGATGGGTTGATTTTTAGTTTTGTAATCTTATTTCTTGATTTGAAAACTGGTTTCTTTTTCTTTTTAGGATTGATAATATGGCTGCTTTCATGGTCTTCTTTTTACCTCTCCAAAGCAGAAACATTAAAACGCTTTTTAATAAACTGGAATAATTAAAAACCCATTCAACACTATCTTGCATCATTTTTGATAGTAATTTTCAAATGATGTTTAATTTATGTAAATAATAAAGCCAGCGATTGCTGGCTTTATTATTTTTCTTCTCCAATTTTAAAATTTTTTAATCTTTAATATTGATTTCTGTTTTTTTATCTCCGTTTTTTGTTGAAAATTCAACGCCGTCTTTATCAACATTAAGAGACGTTCCATCACTCTCATCAGCCTTTGGATTTTCAACTTGCTTTTCAATAATAACCGTTTCTGTTTTTGGCTTTTCTTCTCTACAACCTACTATTGTAAAAATGGCAATACTGGCGAATATTAATAGTACTTTTTTCATCTTCTTTGGTTTTAATGATTATAATCGCAAGATACAACAAGACCAAATCAACTGAATTACAGCAATTTTTGTATCATTTATAGAATTACCATTAATTTCGATATTGAATACATTGTAGACTATTGAATTACATATCATTTAGAAAGAAAGAAAGAAAGAAAGAAAGAAAGAAAGAAAAAGAAGGATTATTCCAATTCCTGATGTTTGGAATAATTTTGCCACTTTTCGATACATTGCTGCATATCTTCTGGGATTTCGGTTTCAAAACGCATAAATTCGCCTGTTTTAGGGTGTACAAAACCTAATGTTTTAGCATGTAAGGCCTGTCGTGGCAATACTTTAAAACAGTTATCTACAAACTGTTTGTACTTTGTGAATGTGTTGCCTTTCAATACTTTCTCGCCACCGTAGCGTTCGTCGTTAAATAAGGTATGACCAATGTGTTTCATATGCACGCGTATTTGATGTGTACGCCCCGTTTCAAGTTTACAGGACACCAACGTCACATAGCCTAAACGCTCCAACACTTTGTAATGGGTAACGGCAGGTTTGCCTTTATCGGCATCATCATCAAGAAATACGGTGTTTTGTAAACGATTTTTGGGATGCCTTCCTATATTCCCTTCCACAGTACCTTCATCTTCTTCTATATTGCCCCAAACCAAGGCTACATATTCGCGCTCACTGGTTTTTTCGGCAAACTGTAAAGAGAGATGTGCCATGGCTTTTTCTGTTTTGGCAACCACCAAAAGGCCGCTTGTATCTTTATCAATACGGTGCACCAATCCTGGGCGTTCGCTGGAATTGTTTGGCAAATTATCAAACCTGTAAATAAGGGCGTTTATCAACGTACCCGAGTAATTGCCATGTCCTGGATGGACTACCATGCCTGCCGGTTTGTTAACCACCAACAGCTCATCATCTTCATAAACCACATCAATGGCAATGTTTTCCCCAACCAGTAAATTTTCGTGTGGCGGATGTGTAAACAACACCCGAATGGCATCATAAGGCTTGACTTTGTAATTGGATTTTACGGGAATATCATTTACAAAAATGCTACCGTTTTTTGCGCCTGCCTGAATTTTGTTTCGGGTAGCATTTTCAATCCGGTTCATTAAATACTTATCAATGCGCAAAGGCGCTTGCCCTTTATCTACATAAAACGCGTAATGTTCGTATAAATCGTTATCATCTTCGTCCTCTTGCAAATGCGGTTTGTAGTCGCTCATAACTTAATTTGGTCTATTGCCATTACCCAGCACTAAATCTATTTTTGAAGTTTTGGGCAGCATATCACCCTCTTGGAGCGTCTGCCCTTCATGTTCCATTTTTAGAACCATATCTTTACCTATATTGTCAACATAGGTCAGTTTTCCAATGGCAAACCCTAACGCTTCCAGAGTTGGTTTTGCTTGCCTAAAAGTACGTTCTTTTAAATCTGGAACTAATATTTTTCTATACCCTGAAGGATTCAAAGTCACATAAATTTTTCTACCTTCTTTTACTTTTGCACCCGCAATAGGATCCTGTTCTATGACTGAAAACCTTGGATAATCTGGATTGAAATTGGCAGAATCTTGAATTTGTAGTACCAATTTATTTTCCTTTAATTCTATTTCAGCAACGTTCATGGATTTTCCCGTTAAATTAGGAACTGTTTCAAATTTGCCATGATTGGTGGAAATGTTCAACCATTTTAAAAGTAAAAAACAAATAACTACCAAAGCCACAATGGCCAATACAATTTGCTTTAAAAATGTTTTACTGAAAAGGAATTTTATGACGCTCATGTAT
>CAXBNH010000309.1:0-3949 GCA_963976905.1 uncultured Algibacter sp. | reverse complement strand
TGGATATGCACGAAAAATGTAGCAACTGTGGCACAAAATACAAAATAGAACCTTCATTTTTTTATGGTTCTATGTATGTGAGTTACCCTGTTGGCATAGCGTTTGCAACTGCTGCTTTCGTTATTTCCTTTTTTGTTTTTAACGCCGGCATCAATACTATTTTTATCTCAATAATTGCGACGCTTATTGTTTTTATGCCTATTATTTTAAGACTTTCCAGAAATATTTGGATTAACTTTTTTATGCATTACGACAAATCCTTGTCTAAAAAATAACATTTATTTGGGCGTTACCCCGAAAAAGGGATCGGGCTTTCCGTTGCAATCTTTTTTATTTAATAACTTCGACTTCGCTCAGCCATCAAATAAAAAGGATTTTCACTACAATCCCTAACGCAAAGTCAACCTCATCTTTTATTTTCAAATCAACTTTTCGGCTTTCAAAATCTTCAAAGAGCAAATCGCTTTATATCAATTTCTTTTTCCAAAGGCACGCCATTTTCAATACAATCAAAAAGCTGTTTGGCCAAATACGGGCCAATCATAACGCCACGTGTACCCAAGCCGTTGAGCACGAACATATTTTTGTGAGTGGAATGTTGACCAACTAGCGGACGCCTATCTTTTACCGTAGGGCGAATACCTGCCACTTGCTCAGTAATTTTAAACGGACAACTAATAAGCGTTTTTAGCTTTTCTGAAAGTTCATTCTTAGCTTTTTCTGTTAAATCATGCGTAGTATCATCCCACTCATACGTGGCACCCACAATATATAAATCATTCCCCAACGGAATTAAAAAAACGGGGCCTTTCAACACATAATCTATTTTTAAATCTGACGCATAAATGGTCAATAATTCCCCTTTTGTTGGTACTAAAGGTAAATTATTGAAATATGGATTTTTAACAACGCCAAAGCCTTCAGCAAAAACAATATGTTTTGCTTTGATCTTTTCATATTCTACATCGTCATCGGATATTTTTAATTTTTCATAATCAAAAGCTTCTTCAATAAACCTGTTATTTTTTAACAGAGCATTTCTGTAATGTACCATTAAGCCTTTCACATCAATCTTGCCCGTATTGAGAACCTCTCCAAATCCGAAAGGCGCATTTACGGCTTCATTCTCATTTTTTATGATTTTTGGCGACAAATATGTATTGAGTATTGGTTTATCGGAAGCCGTAAACCAATCATTTTGCTCTTCAATGGAATTGAATTTTCGCCTAACGGAAATTTTATAATCAAATTTTACACCCAATTCCTGCTCTAAAGCTTGATACATCGGCAAAGCCATTTGCAGTTGCTCTTCACTTTTCCAAACGGATGTAAACCGTTTTAAAACGATAGGGTTGTACAAACCTCCCGCAACCGCCGATGATTGTTGTGAGTGATTATCAAACACCACAAACGTTTTGTTATGTGCTTTGAGTTGCTCACAAAAACTGATGCCTGCTAAACCGTTTCCTATGATAATATAATCTACTTCCATAATGCTACGAAGATAGTTAGAATAGTGGATTCCTGCCTTCGCAGGAATGACAAAAACCCTCCCGTTCTTTAGACATACCGAAATAATCCCAATAATTATCCAAATGGCGCAGGAAACTTACAAGACAATCTCTGTGAAAAATCAAGTTTAGAATTTTTAAAGTGGATTCCGCATCAAGTGCGGAATGACAATAATGAACCTTTTCGTCTTACGGACACCTTCCATTTCAAGGGACGGTGCCATTACTACAAACAAAAAACACCCACTTAAAAAGCGGGCGTTTTATAAATTATGATGGATTGCAGAAATTAATACGTCCACATGTCCAATTCAAAGTCTCTGATTTTATCTTTGATCCTTTCAGATTCCAATAACTGCATCAAAGCATTTTGCGACACATATTCCGTGATTTTTCTATCACCTTGAACATTTTCTTCTTGGTAAATATACCCTTGAAAACGTCTGGAATTTAAAATATGGTCAAAAGAAAATGGCATGCTGCTATTTTCATTATTGAATGATTTAGCTTCGTGCAATACTTCTCTCGCATCTGGGAAAAACACCCAGAACAATTCCACTAAATCTGGCTGATCTGTATCAATAAAATTTACATCTGGTGCTACGGGAGCAATACCTAACAATCTGTATTTTAATTCAGCTTGACGCTTATCAAAATACCAAAGCCCTTTAATATGATACTCTTTAATATTTGCTGCCGTAATATCCCTTCTGTCGATATATTCCGCAGACAATGTTTCTCCGGCATTTATTTGCTCAATACCTGCCTCTGTGGTATCAATCTTAGTTAAAGATGCCTCAATATCTTTCAAGGTACGCTTTGTTGTGAAATAAGAATCATCATAAATGTTTTCTATTTTTCCCGACTTAATGCTATTCATTAGCACATCGTATAACGACCGTCTGTCACTACCAATATTGTTTGTGTCAATAGGGTAATAAAGCGGGAAATTTGCGCGTTCATCAAGAACCACTTTTTCCCAAGTCATTTTAGAAAAAAGAATATCCCTATCGTCAACGTAACCATATTCTAATGGTTTATCGTTATCGTTTGCTTTTTGAGCATCTGTTCTTACCCCAATTTCATCAGGGCTTTTAGCATTCAATATATTCGCTTGCGCAAACGTACCAGATACGGTGCAAACAGTTGCAAGGGTTAATAAAAAACTTTTAATCTTCATCTTTAATTCTTTTATAAATTATTAGGACTGTGCTATTATAACGTTGTACTCCTAATTTTAGTTTGTAAGCTCAATAAATACTGGGGATACTTTTTTAAGTATCACACTTACACCACTAGCTTTAGCTTCAATATCAAATATTTGAACATCAGATCCTCGTTTTGCTTTCAACAATACTTGTTTTGCCCTAGCATCTAATTTGCTTCCATTTACCTCAACAGTTGGTTGGCCAGATACTTTAAACTTAAATCCTGTAACATTTAATGGCAATTCAAAATCGAAATCTTCAAATTTCGCACCAATTGTAGAAATCTCAAGACTGTTGCGTTGCATTTTAACAGAACCATCTTCGCCTCTTACCGTACCCGTTGGTTTTGGCAAATCTTTAATTCTAAAGGTTGCTTTATCGCCTACTGTAGTACCATCGATTTTACCAGTAACATTAATGGTTACTTCTCTACCTTTTATGGTAGTGGCATCCATGATGTATCTACTACCGCTCACTCGGCTTAAACCTTGAGCAGAAGCATTTACATTGTTATCTGCAATACCAGCGAAAGATATAGTCATTGGGTTTTTAACACCACGATATACCACATTCATTTTGTCAGCAGAAATAGTTGCTGCGTTTGGTTTTGGTATTGTTGCAAAAGACCTTTCAACTGGTACTTCAATTTCCTCTCCATCTTGAGCGAAAATTAATTTACCTTCAAGTTTATGCTCTCCTGGTCTACCAGAATCTACTTTTAATTTAACTTTACCTCCTTCAATAGTAAAATCTTTCTCATCAACCAGTTTTCTTCCATCTAAAGTTAATTCTACTCTATTTGGTTTGGTTGATTCATCTGTTCTTCCTAAAACAATTTCACCGTCATAAATCTCCCCATTAAAATAGGCTGATTTTTTTGCTGTCAATATTGTGGTATAGTTTGTCATAGATACTTCACTAGTTAGTGTTCCTTGCATCATGTTAGACAAAACCTCAGACTCCGTGGTTTTGATATCAGCTTGCAATTGCGTCATTTTAGTAAGTGATGCCACTAAAGGAAAACCTTTGTAATGGTAATCCAACCAATCTTTTTTAATACCCTCTCGGGTTATTTCTTGATCTGTACTAAATTTGTCTTTTACATCTTTAACGACACTTTCCATGCCATTTTCATCTGATAAAATACTTGCTACACCTTCTCTAAAAGCATTCATTTGATCTAAAAACTCTTGTCCTTCTGGTTTTAGCTTATCACCTTTAAAGAAGTTA
>CAXBNH010000308.1:0-3978 GCA_963976905.1 uncultured Algibacter sp. | reverse complement strand
GCAATTCTTTCAAAAACTTTTAAAATTTTCCAATAAACAAATGCATTTCATATCTGGATGCCGCATTTGTAAAAACACTAAAAATCACTTCATTTTTTAAATGGTTTTCTTTAATTATGCAACATAAATAAATCGTTTTATCTAAATAAATTTTAAATGAATAATATTCAAGGGTTTGTGTTTTTTTTGCTAATAAGTTTGGTTGGCAATTCAGTTTTTGGTCAAATAGATGTTGAAGGTATTGTAAAAGACAATCACGGAACTGTTGTTGAGGGAGCTAACGTGGTATTGCAAGACACCCATTTTTTTGGTGTTTCAGACAACAAGGGCATTTTTAAAATAAAGGATGTAGCATCTGGAATATATATATTGAAAATTTCCCATATAGGATTTAAAACCTTGACAGAATCTATTGAGGTCGATAATAATAATCTATCGCTATCTTTTACTTTGGAAGATGATTTATTGAACCTTCAAACCGTAGTGGTTACAGGAACTTTTGAGCCACGAACCCAATTGGAATCCAGTACTTCGGTAACATCTTTAGAATCTAAAACCTTACATCAAATAGTACCTAGGGGAACAGCAGATTTGTTACAGAATATTCCAGGCACGTTTACCGATGGTTCTGCGGGCGAAGTGTTCACTAAAGTTTATACACGAGGTATTTCGGCCTCTGCGGAAGATGATTTGGGCTGGTACTACGTATCTTTACAAGAAGATGGGCTTCCCGTAAGTTTGGTGCAGCATTCCTATTATTCCCCAGATTTGTTCCATCGCATGGATTTAACAACCAAAAGAGTGGAAGCTATACGGGGAGGAAGTGCTTCTATTACAGCATTGAATGCGCCAGGCGGGATTTTTAATTTTATTTCACATGATATTCGTTCGGATTTTGGAGGCGAAATTCAGTTACAAAGTGGTTTGCAAGGCGAAGGAAATCCGTTATACAGAGTAGATGCAACGTTGGGCGGACCTTTGGGCAATAATTGGTTTTTTAATGCGGGCGGACATTATCGTTATGATGATGGCGCCAGAAATACAGACTTTACCTTTAGTGAGGGTGGTCAATTCAAATTTAATGTTACCAAGAAAACCGATCGAGGTTATTTGAATTTTTATGGGAAACTTTTAGATGATTATACCAACAGATGGACAGGCGTAGCAGCAACCAATTGGAACGACCCCAAACCAGCATTTGGACAGGATTTTAATTCTACATCTTTAATGATGCCAGCATTCAATGCCAGAATTCCCGATGGGCGAAACATAGCGGATGGCGCAACCAATAGCTTTGACCCGTCAAAAGGTGTGCATGCCAAAGATTTGGCCTTTGGATTTGATATATTGCAAGATTTGGGCAACTATTGGTCCATCAGAAATAATGCTAAATTTTCAGCAAAAGATGCCATTTGGCAAACATCAATCAGTAATGCGTTTGTGTCATTAAATGATCCTTTGGCTTATTTTATAAGTGGGGCAGATTTTCCTATCGGACAAGTGGTATTTCGTGATGCCAAATCAGGTTCCGAAATGGCAAGACTCGATAACAGCGGTATTTTAGCTGGTGACCCTATTCAGTACATAGGAAATGGCACCTTGCCAAACCATGCTATTATGGGAACATCTACTTGGTATAAAGATAATTCTGCAAATGAATGGATGAACCAATTAACGCTTCGTAAACAATGGGATAACCATGATTTTAATACGGGGTTTTCTTTAGGTTTATCAGACACGTCGTTGTTTACTCAAGGCAGTTTTGGTTTTGTTACGTATGAGCCCAACCCTAAAATGTTACAAGTAACGCTTGAAAACCCAGGGGATCCTGTGGTGTATTTATCTGATGAAAATGGTGTGAGCAATTATGGTGGCTTGTTTTATGTAAATTCAGAAGCAAAAGTAAGTCAGTTGGGAACGTTTGTAAATGATCGATGGAAAGTGTCGGATAAATTTCATTTGGATTTAGGACTGCGTATGGAAACCATTGGGCACAAAGGCAGTAAAGACCGCTATGCGCCATTCAGTCAAGCTGGCGGAGTAGATGGAAATCCTAATACGGCTTATGATAATGGCGTGTTGGCTTCTACAGGTGAACAAGATGATTTTGATTATAATTACACGTATTTATCATATTCAGCAGGCGTGAATTACAAAATTGAAGACGAAGCATCTCTTTTTGCTCGTTTTTCAAAAGGAAATAAAGCCCCTGAGTTGAACTATTATTTCAATAATTTCTCAAATATTCCCATCAACCAAAAAGGCGAAATCCAAAAAATAAATCAACTGGAATTGGGCTTGAAATACAATCTTAAAGATTTTTCTTTTACAACAACTGCTTTTTGGAGTGAACTTAAAAACATTAGCGTCACCAATTTTGAATTTGATGAGACAGACAATAGCATATTTTACACGCCCAATCAATCCAATAGTTCTAGGACCATTGGTTTGGAATGGGAGAGTGTGTATGCGCCTTTTGAAAATTTGACATTTCGTTTTAATGGTGTGATTCAAAACCCTAAAGTAACCCATTGGACGGTTTATGATGCCGCAGGAAGTGTAGATGAAAGTGATGATAGTGTACAGGATTTTTCAGGAAATCAATTACCGTTCAATCCTAAAGTGATGTTCAATTTAGGTAGTGAATATCAAAAGGACAACATATCTGCTTTTTTCAAATGGCAATTTATGGGAAAAAGAGAAGGGAATGTGGCAAATGCGTTTCAACTGCCAGCGTATAGCATTTTCAATTTAGGGGCTGGATACGCTTTCAACAAACATTTGTCTGCAAATGTATTGGTTAGCAATCTATTCAATTCAGCGGGATTGGCTAATTTCTTTGGTGCCAATAGTTTTGGGGCTAGTGCCAATGGAGCTAATGCAGATTTTATCCAAGCAAATCCTGATGCCAGTTTTGTGGTGGTGCCTGTATTGCCAAGAGCTACCGTTTTGAAATTGAATTACTTGTTTTAGTTGAAAAAGTTCCAAAAGTTATTGAGTTATTTGGTGGTTACTCCTTGATAACTCAATAACTTGTTAACCCAATGAAATGACCCAAATTACTGCTGCATTTTAAAATAATAATCTAAAGAATGCTTGCCAGAACCATACACAAGAAAGAAACCACATATAAGCAATGTAGCAATAGCTAAGTATAAATAGGCGGTATTCATTTTCCCAACAAAATTAATGACAATGGCACCGATTAAAATGGGTAATTGCGCAATAATGGCCCATCGTGTCAACAAGCCAAATGCAATCAAAAGACCACCTATAAAATGTGCAGGAGCTACATAGTGAACGGCCAACATACCACCGATCCAATTCTGAAGGGGTTCAAAAAGGTCTACAAGCATGGCATTATTTGCCATAAAATTTATGCCTGTTAAAAACAGAAATACGCCTAAACCGATACGTAATAAATCAAGTGGCAGATAGGTATGCCCATTTGCCCACTTATTGAGTGATTTTATTGTTTCCATGATTGAAGTTGTTGAATTTCAATCATTAAAGTACAAAAATTTGATGAGATTTGAAAATTAAACTTGCAGCACCCCTAAATTAAATTTCTTTTCTATGGGCGCATGGTTAGCAGCTTCTATGCCCATACTGATCCATTTTCTGGTATCTAGTGGGTTGATGACGGCATCGGTCCAAATGCGTGCGGCCGCATAATATGGGGACACTTGGTTGTCGTACCTATCTTTTATTTTATTAAAAAGGGCATCTTCTTTTTCTTTGGTAATTTTTTCGCCTTTTTTTTCTAAAGAAGCTTTTTCAATTTGAAGCAATACTTTGGCTGCGGAATTTCCACTCATCACAGCAAGTTCTGCGCTTGGCCACGATACTATCAATCGTGGGTCATAAGCTTTGCCGCACATGGCGTAATTACCAGCGCCGTAGCTATTCCCTATGATTATTGTAAATTTAGGCACTACCGAATTACTCACGGCATTTACCATTTTAGCACCATCTTTT
>CAXBNH010000307.1:0-4028 GCA_963976905.1 uncultured Algibacter sp. | reverse complement strand
ACTAAAGTAGATGGTAAATCCATTCATATTCAAATCAGAAAATCAAAAAACTTAATAGATTGGGAAGATGCTGGCGATGCGTTGCCGCAAAAACCAACTTGGGCTGATAAAGATTTTTGGGCACCCCATGTTTTTTATGATGATACATTAGAAATGTATTTTCTTTATTATTCGGGAGAATCTGTTGATGATGCCATGGGAAAATGTCTAGGTGTTGCCACTTCAAAATCACCAATAGGCCCTTTTATAGATAAAGGTTCACCATTGCTATGTGGAGAAAGTTTTATTAATATCGATCCTATGGCTTTTGATGACCCAAAAACCAATAAGAAATTATTGTATTGGGGATCTGAATTTAAAGGCATAAAAGTACAGGAACTTACTGATGACAGATTGAATTTCAAAGAAAATACGATACCACAGTTAGTAGTGCCTTCGATTACCAATGGCGATCCTTCAAACTATCAAAACCTAGTAGAAGGTGCTTGGGTAACCTACAGGAAACCCTATTATTATGCCTATTTTTCTGGAGACAATTGCTGTGGTGATGGTGCCCACTACGCGGTAATGGTAGCAAGGGCAAAAAAAGCTACTGGCCCTTTTGAAATGTATTCTAAAGCCGCCGGAACTACAAAAAGTGTGATACTTGAAAAAAAAACGATCGTTGGATAGCGCCCGGTCATAATTCCGTTGTGAAAGATGTTTCCGGACAAGAATGGATGGTGTATCATGCCATTGATGCTTTAGAGAAAACCAAGGGCAGGGTCATGCTCATTGATAAAATAACTTATAACGACGGATGGCCCCAAATTAATAACGGGATGCCTTCAACAACATCACAAACCGCCCCAAGGGTAGAATAAAATCAGATAAAAAGTGTTTTTATGACATACAGAAAATCTTACTTTAATACTATGAAATCATTTTTAGCTTTCGTTTTTTTAACCACGGCACTAATGGGATGCGCACAATCTGAAAAAAAAGTTTCAGCGCAACCTATTTATTTGGCAGACCCCACCATTTTTCATCATAACAACATGTATTATTTATATGGAACCACTACCAAGGCAAGCGATAGTGTAGGCCAAGGTTTTTTGGTTTATATCTCTAAAGATATAGAAAATTGGGAAGGTCCAGTGGGAGCAAAAAACGGTCTTGCTTTAAAAAAAGGAGATGCCTTTGGAGATAAAGGCTTTTGGGCGCCACAGGTATTTAGTTACAACAACAAATTTTACATGGCTTATACGGCTAACGAGCATATTGCCATGGCCACAAGCGATAGTCCGTTAGGGCCTTTTACAAATGTTTCAAAAGAAGATTTAAAAGCACCCGTAAAACAAATAGATCCTTTTGTTTTTATGGATGATGATGGTAAAAAATATCTGTATCATGTGCGGTTAACTGAAGGAAACCGAATTTTTGTAGCTGAATTGAACGATGATTTGATGAGCATAAAACCAGAAACATTAACCGAATGTATTTCTGGGGAATTGCCTTGGGAAAACACGGTAAATGCAGATTGGCCGGTAACGGAAGGCCCTACCGTTTTAAAACACAAAGGATTGTATTATATGCTTTATTCGGCAAATGATTTTAGAAACCCGGATTATGCCGTTGGGTATGCTACCAGCAAAAGCCCGTTGGGACCTTGGAAAAAATCAGCACATAGCCCTATTATCCATAAAAGTATTTTAAAAATAAACGGTACTGGTCACGGTGATATTGTCGTGGATGCTAATGGACAGATGCAATATGTACTGCATACCCATTTTAACGACACCACCACACGGCCTAGAAAATCAGCCATTGTTGCAATAGATTTTAAAGACAATAATGAAGAGGCAGATGATATCACTATAAAGGAAGATACTTTTCGGTTTTTTAAAGCAGCACTCAATAAATAGATGTGTGGATTGCTTTGTTTTATTATTAAAAAAAGAGTAATTTATTACGGTAATTTTAAATGAATGATAGTGGTGAATTTGTTAATTGAATCATCATAATTACAAATAAGGTGCTTGTTATGTGAGAATAGTGTCATTTTTGGATTAAAAAAAGACATATATGTAATCTAGTAATTGATACCTTGCCGATTGTTTAAAACAAGATTTAATATTATAAATCCTATCATGAACATTATCATTGCGCCCGATTCTTTTAAAGAATGTTTGTCAGCTAAAGATGTGGCGGCCAATATTTCCATAGGGATACGCCAAGTTATGCCAAAAGCAATGGTGAATAAAATACCAATTTCTGATGGCGGCGAAGGTATATTGGAAGTGCTTGTTGAAGGTGTTGGAGGGAGGTTTGTTGCCGTTACGGTTTTTGATCCGTTGATGCGGGAAATAGAAGGTCAATACGGTATTTTAAAAGATGATAAAACGGCCATTATTGAAATGGCCAAAGCTTCGGGCCTGGAATTGCTTAAAGAGGAAGAGAAAAATCCTTTGATAACCTCTACCTTCGGAACAGGGCAATTAATAAAACATGCTTTAGATAAAGGTTGTGAAAAAATAATTATTGGTATTGGTGGTAGTGCAACCAATGATGGCGGCGCAGGTATGTTACGCGCTTTAGGTGCAAAATTCCTTGGTAATAATGGAGAGGATGTATCAGAGGGAGGTGGAAGCCTGAATGATTTAGTGAGAATAGATATATCAAATTTTGACCAAAGAATAAAAGATTGCGAAATTGTTGTAGCCTGTGATGTTTCAAATCCCTTAATAGGAACTAATGGGGCATCCTTTGTATATGGCGCCCAAAAAGGTGGGAGTCCAGAACATTTAAAAATGTTGGATAAAAACTTAGCGCATTTTGCTGATGTGATTAAGTCCGATTTAAATATAGACATAGCAAATGTTCCCGGCGCTGGAGCTGCTGGGGGTACTGGGGCAGCACTTATGGCATTTATGAATGGAAAGTTAGAGCAAGGCATTGGATTGATTCTGGATACTCTAGAAATGGAATCATTCATTAAAAAAGCAGATTTGGTTTTTACAGGGGAAGGAAAAATAGATAAACAGACCTTATATGGAAAAACCATTTCGGGCATCGCTAAAATGGCAAAAAAGCATGATGTTCCCGTGATTGTAATTACCGGTAAGATGGGTGAGAATATAACTGGCATTTATGATTTGGGTGTCAGTGCAATTTATTCCATTGTAAATCAGCCCATGGCTCTTAAAAACGCTATAGAAGAAGCGCCTTTTTTAATTCAGCAGTGTGTCAATAATATTATGAGAACCATTAAGCAGTACAACGTAAAATAATTTTTCAGCTTAAAAAAAAAAATCAAATGGATACGATATCAAAACATCCTATTTCTAAAAAAAACACTGTAATCATGGTGGGATGTTTTGATACCAAAGGAGAGGATTTTGAGTATCTTTATACTTGCTTGATCCAAAAAAGTATTGATGTAATTACAGTCAATACAGGTGTGTTGGGAAGCACAAAGCGTTTTCCTGTAACCGTAGAAGCAGAACATGTTGCAAAGGCAGCGGGAACTAATCTTTCAGAATTACGTAAAAATAAAGATAGAGGCATTGCCGTTGATAAAATGGGCACAGGTGCGGCAGAGATCGTGGCTCAGCTTTCTTCTCAGCAAGCTATTCATGGTATTATAGGAATGGGCGGTGGCGGCGGTACGTTTATTGCGCTTGCGGCTATGCAAGCACTGCCATTTGGTATTCCTAAATTATGTTTGAGTACGCTGGCAACAAAAGATCTGTCATCACATATAGGTAGTAAGGATATTACTTTAATGCCTTCTATTGTTGATGTAGCTGGACTAAACAGTATCAGTAGAATTCTTATAAGTCAAGCTGCGGGGGCTATTTCTGGTATGATGGATGCAGCTGTTTTAAGTGAAAAAAAATACAAAGGAAGCATCGCCATCAGCGTTTTTGGTAACACTACCGCTTGTGTGGATAGGTGTACAGAAACTCTAAAAACCATGGGGTATGATGTGCTTACTTTCCATGCCATAGGCGTTGGTGGGCAAACCATGGAAGCCTTAACACGAGATG
>CAXBNH010000306.1:0-4040 GCA_963976905.1 uncultured Algibacter sp. | reverse complement strand
ACACAGGCAAGACCCGAAATAATTACGTTAATTTGAAAGTTGAAGGCGGGGAATTGCATGTCACATTCGATTTTAACAATGGCGGTTACAACAACGTCTGGTTAATTGGTCCGGCAACATTTGTTTTTAAAGGCGAATTGGTATGATCACTCTAAAAGGCGACCATGTGTATTTAAGAGCCTTGGAGCCTGAAGATTTGGAGTTTGTCCATGCTGTGGAAAACGACGAATCCGTTTGGGAAATCAGTAACACCATTACACCTTATTCCAAATTTTTAATTAAACAATATTTAGAAAATGCTCATAAGGATATTTATGAAGTAAAGCAATTGCGTTTGGTTATTTCTACTTATGAAAACAATACTGTTGGTTTGATTGATTTGTTCGATTTTGATTTTAAAAGTAAACGATCTGGCGTGGGTATTTTGGTTAAAAATGAAAAGGATAGACAAATGGGCTACGGAAAAGAAGCTCTTAAACTGTTGGTCAATTATTGCTTTTCGCATTTAGGATTACACCAATTATACTGTAATATTTCAGAAGAAAATAACATAAGCGTAAAACTGTTCAGCGATCAAGGGTTTGAAAATGTGGGACTAAAAAAAGATTGGAATCTTGTAAACGGGGCTTATAAAAACGAATATTTATTTCAACTTATCAATACATAAATGTATATAAAAAAAATACTTACCGCCATAGCGCTTATTGGTTTGGTGGTCGCAGCTTTTTTCGCTTATTATGTTTATAATGCCATGTTTAAACCCAATACGGCTTTTAATAATGATGTCGCATATATATACGTGGCAACCGATAGTGGTTATAATGATGTACGAAATCAATTAGAGCCATTATTGAAAGACATTGAAACGTTTGATGCGCTTGCTGAACGGAAAAAATACAATGCCAATATTAAAGCAGGGAAGTACGCCATCAAAAAAGGGATGAACAACAATGATATTATCAATTCCATCCGCAGTAACAACTTGCCCGTAACCTTGTCTTTTAACAATCAAGAAACGCTCGAAAAGTTGGCAGGTCGTATAGCAAACCAAATTGAGGCAGATAGCTTGTCGTTGCTTAGCGCTATGAAATCACCATCGTTTTTAAAAGAAGCAGGTTTTACAAATGCTACCGCTTTGGGCATGTATTTACCTAACAGCTATGAGTTTTTTTGGAACACGTCCGCAGAGGAATTTAGAAGCAGAATGCTTAAAGAGTACAATCGATTTTGGAACGATTCCAGAAACGCAAAAGCAAAATCCATTGGTTTGTCACGTGATAAAGTGATTGCCTTGGCATCCATTGTTTATGAAGAATCCAAACAGGCCAGCGAGCAGCCAAGAATAGCAGGTGTTTATATGAACAGAATACGTATTGGTATGCCATTGCAAGCAGATCCAACATTAAAATTCGCAGCCTATCAATTACCACAATATAAGGACACCGTTATAAAACGGGTGCTAAATGTCCATAAAGATATAGAGTCACCTTATAATACTTATAAAAACGCAGGATTACCACCAGGGCTTATCGCCATGCCAGATCTATCGGCCATTGATGCTGTATTGAATTTTGAAAAGCACCAATATTTATATTTTGCAGCAGATGCCAAGCATTTTGGCTTTCACAAATTTGCTAAAACCTTATCACAACACAATGTGAACGCTAGGGAATATCAACGCTATTTATCATCACAGGGCATCAATAGATAATGAATATAGCTGTAAAATATATTCTCTTTTTTGTTTTAATGCCTTTTTTATCTGTTTCACAATCAAAACTCAATACCTTTTTAACACCAAGTGATACCTTAAGTAAATCCCGAAGGAATTTTGTGGTTATCACAGAAGCTTCTTTAGCAAGTGCTGCTTTAATTGGGTTGGACCAACTTTGGTATTCAGATTACGCCCGTTCCAAATTTCACACCATCAATGATAATAATGAGTGGATGCAAATGGACAAAATAGGACATGCCTTTACATCATATCAATTAGGAAAACATGGTGCATACCTTTTAAATTGGAGTGGTGAAAACGAAAAAAATCAACTGATTTACGGTGCTACTTTAGGCTTCGGTTTTTTAACGGCTGTTGAGGTTCTTGACGGTTTTTCAGAAGCATGGGGTTTTTCTTGGGGTGATATTGGCGCGAATTTTGCAGGAACAGGTTTGTATGTAGGTCAAGAATTACTTTGGAAAGAGCAACGCATTGCCTTAAAGTTTTCGTTTCATCAGACAAAATATGCAGCGCAACGTCCAGATAAGCTTGGTAATGGTTTTTTAGAAGAAATTTTGAAGGATTACAACGGACAAACTTATTGGCTAAGTGCCAACATACACTCGTTTTTTAAAGCAAGCAAAGTTCCTAAATGGTTGAACATTGCAGTAGGGTACGGGGCCGAAGGGATGTTGTCCGGTATTGAAGATATTGACAATCAGGTGTTAACAACTAATGGCAGAATGAAACAATTCTATTTAAGCTTTGATGTAAATTTGAGAATGATCAAAACAGAATCGGCTTTTTTAAGATCTATTTTCAACATTTTTGATATGATAAAAATACCGTTGCCAACCTTAGAATTCAATAAAAATAGGTGTGTATTTCATCTATTCTACAATTAAAGTCAGCACATAAACGAGTAATTTTGAATTAATTAAAAAAAAGCCTAATTTTGCACGCTCAAATTTCAAGGTGTATTTTATATTAAAATATGCTGAAAAAATTTAAACTCTATGAGAAAAAATATTGCAAGTTATTTAACTATATCGCTTACAATATGTATTCTGTTGTATGTTTCGCTTTCATCAAATAAAGCGGTCGATTTTAGTAAATACTCAACCAAGGGCTTAGTATTAAATTACACAGTAAGCCAAGGTGATAGCATCAAGATTGATGACTTATCACTTGAGAAGGTAAACAAGCCGTTTTCTCCTTTCTTGGAGAAATCTTTTGTAGGTTTTAAAGAAGCACTGGCATTCAAAGAATCTGGAGGCAATTATTTCACAGTGAATTCTTATGGTTATTTGGGGAAATACCAATTTGGAAAAGAAACTTTGAAACTTATCGGAATTTATAATACAGAGAAGTTTTTGGAAGACCCAGCACTTCAAGAAAAGGCATTTATTGCCAATGCAGCCCGTAACAAATGGATTTTAAGACGTGATATACGGAACTTTGTTGGTAAAAGAATCAATGGAGTTGTGGTGACCGAGTCAGGCATTTTGGCCGCTGCCCATTTAGCGGGTGCCGGTAATGTGAAAAGCTATTTGAGGAGCTATGGTGTTGATATTTTTGAAGACGGCTATGGTACTACTATTGAGTATTATATGAAGAAATTTTCTGGATACGATACGTCTTTCGTGAAACCAAATAAAACAGCAAAAGCGAATTCTGTTTAAAAAAATCAATATTTGTGAATTATAAAAATGGTAGGTCTTTTATGAAGATCTACCATATTTTTTTTCCATGCATCGGCTGTTTGCGTTTTTATATATTGTGTTGGTAACGTGATATCGCAAGCTACAGAAATAGCGGTGCTATTGCTTAAAACATCGCATAAACCTTCTAACATTTTGTTGTTCCGATAGGGTGTTTCTATAAATATCTGCGATTGGTTTTGTTCAAAAGAAATACGTTCCAAACGTTTTATTTCATTTTTTCGTTCGGTTTTGTCAATAGGTAAGTAGCCGTTAAAAGCAAAATTCTGACCATTCATTCCAGAGCTCATCATGGCCATTAATATGGATGATGGGCCCACCAAAGGGATCACTTGTATGTTTTTTTGATGTGCCAGTTTTACTATTTCGGCACCAGGATCTGCAACACCGGGGCATCCAGCTTCAGAGATGAGGCCTACATCAACACCTTTCAAACAAGGTTCTAAAAATTCTGGTAGCAAAATGTTATCCGTAAATTTGTTCAGAGAAAATAATTCTAAACTGGATTGTTGTTTCTTTGGATTGATTTTTTTTATAAACCGTCTGGCTGTTTTTTCATTTTCAACAATGTACGTGTTGATCAATTCAATCACTTTTTTAACTGA
>CAXBNH010000305.1:0-4050 GCA_963976905.1 uncultured Algibacter sp. | reverse complement strand
GGCATTTCATTTTACACCTTTCAAACCATGTCATATTCATTTGACATTTATTATAAAAAATTGAAGCCAACCAAAGATTTTTTGTCTTTTGCGGCCTTTGTCAGCTTCTTTCCTCAGTTGGTTGCTGGCCCTATTGAAAGAGCATCCAATTTATTGAGCCAAATATTAAATAAAAGAACATTTAGTTATGAGCAGACAGTATCTGGTTTGAAATTGATTTTGTGGGGTTTGTTCAAAAAGGTAGTTATTGCAGATTCCATTGCACCCATTGTAGACGATATCTTTTTGAATTATTCACACTATCCTGCTTCTACGCTCATTTTAGGAGTTACCTTGTTCAGTTTTCAAGTATATGGCGATTTTAGTGGCTATTCTGATATTGCTATTGGAACGGCCAAACTGTTTGGAATAGAGTTGATGTCCAATTTTAAATTCCCCAATTTTTCAAGAAACGTTGCAGAATATTGGCAACGTTGGCACGTGTCGCTTTCTACGTGGTTTAGGCATTATATATATATACCTTTAGGGGGCTCCAGGGTTTCTAAGTTAAAATCTGTGCGGAATATCGCCATCGTGTTTTTGGTAAGTGGTTTTTGGCATGGCGCTAATTGGACCTTTATTTTTTGGGGAGCCTTCCACGCTTTGGCATTTATTCCAGTATTTTTAATGGGGCGCAATGCTGTGTATAAAGATACGGTTGTTGGTGAAAATACTTTTTTTCCTTCTTTGCTTGAAATAGGGCAAGTGTTGCTCACCTTTGCCATTGTTACATTTTCAAGGATATTCTTTAGATCAGCGTCCATTACCGATGCTTTTAAATTTATTGAAAGAATTGGTGCTGATTTTTCTTTTGAAACCTATAGCCATCCCATGGGCTATAGAATGATGGACTATTATGTTTTATTAATCATTTTTGTATTGTATGAATATACAATCAGGAAAGATGAACGGTCTCCTTTTAATTTCAAATCAAAAATTGTTAGGTTTGTAATCTACACGCTAATTATTTTGAGCTTGATATTGTTCTATGATAGCGGTGTAGACAGATCGTTTATTTATTTCCAGTTTTAAGAAACTAATAATCAGTACTTTTTATGGGAAAAACATTTTTTTGAGTATTTCAACGATTTTTTATTAATATCTTGGTTTTATTGAATTTCTTTGAAAAATTGTAAGTTATTATTACATTAAAATTTAAGATATGGTTATTTTAGGATTAAATTATTACTTTCATGATTCAACAGCATGTATCGTTAAAGATGGGCAGCTTATCACAGCTATAGAAGAAGAAAGACTTAATAGGGATAAACATACACAGGCATTCCCTGAATTGTCAATAAAAAAATGTTTGGAGATAGCCGGACTTAATTATTCAGATATTGATCACATAGCGGTATCAATTAAACCTACAACGCATTGGTTTAAAAAAACAATACATGTAGCCAAGAACATAAAAAGTTTTATGCCATTTCTAGGGCATCACGTTGTAAATGCCTATGCTAAGCAGAGACGTTTTAAGCTTTGGTACAATAATATATGGAATGAAGGTTCCAAGGGACCTAAAATACATTTTATAGAACATCATTTAACGCATGTAGCAGGCACTTTTTATATATCACCTTACAAAGAAGCAGCACTTTTAGGGATAGATGGTTCGGGAGAGTGGGCTACTACATGGTTGGGTTATGGAAATGGTAATGAAGTAAAAAAAATTGGAGAGAGTTTTTTTCCAAATTCATTGGGTTCTTTTTATGAAACCGTAACGCAATTTTGTGGATTTAAACCAAATTACGATGAGGGCAAAACCATGGGGCTTGCACCAATGGGCGACCCTAATGTTTATAAAGAACAAGTTGCAAAAATGATTAGCGTAAACGGTAAAGGCGAACTAAAGGTCGATTTGTCATATTTTAATTATCAGGGGCTTATCAAAAATAAGTATTCAAAGAAATTTGTCGATACATTTGGAAAGCCAAGAGATCCAAAAGGTGATTTTGAAGATAATCACTTGAATACTGCAGCAGCTTTTCAACGCGTTTTAGAAGATAAAGTTTTGGAAATGTGCCAAATACTACACAATAAAACCAAGGCAGATTATTTAGTTATATCCGGAGGAGTTTCATTGAATAGTGTAATGAATGGAAGAATAGTAAGGGAAACACCTTTTAAAGATGTGTATGTGATGCCTGCAGCAGGAGATAATGGCACAGCAATTGGTGCAGCTTACTATTTATATAATGGTATATTGAAAAAACCAAGGAATTTTGTACATGACAATCCTTATTTGGGAACAATATATACTAATGATGAAATTAAGGTAGCCATTAAGGAAGCAAAGGTTAAAGCAGAATATGTTGAAGATGTTTGTGACAAAGCAGCTTCATTACTATCAGAAGGAAAGATAATAGGTTGGTTTCAAGGCGCCATGGAAATTGGGCCAAGAGCTTTAGGCAGTAGAAGTATTCTTGCGAACCCTGCATTTCCAGATATGAAAGATAAGATCAATGCTGAAGTAAAACATAGAGAGGCATATAGACCTTTTGCACCTTCTGCCTTGGTTGAATCTTACAAAGATTATTTTGACCTTGAAGTGGAAGCCCCTTTTATGCTCAAGGTATGTAACGTACATGAAAACAAACGCCACGTTATCCCTGCTGTTACCCATGTAGATGGAAGCGCAAGACTACAAACCGTGAATAACAAATTACATCCTTTATACCATCAATTAATAAAAAAACTTGGAGAAAGAACAGGAGTCCCCGTTGTTTTGAACACCAGTTTTAATATACAAGGAGAACCCGTTGTTGAATCGCCTAAAGATGCACTAAGATGTTTTTATTCAACAGGGCTTGATGCTTTGGTCATGGGCAATTATGTTTTTCAGAAATGATGGAGATAGATTTTATTAAAGTCATTGGTTACGATGACTTTAATAAAAATTTTAATTTAGAAAACAATAAGTTAAAATTTTTATCCCTTAAATACTGTTTAAATTTAAAATAGTTAGAAATCGTTTTCCCTAGTAAAGTAGCTCTGATAGATGAAGCATCATATAAAATATGGTTTTGAAATTGATATTCTTTATTTTCCCATCTGCTTTTGTATTCTGTTTGGCCTTTAGAAAAATCTATAATATTGATTCCATTATCGAAACTCCATTTGAATACTTCCATAATGGTAGTATGGCCAATGTTGTAATCAAGAAAATCAGTGTCAAAAGTTGTGATGGCATAAAAAAGCACGTTTTCAGATAAAAAATTAAAGGTCATCCCAATTGGAATGTTATCATGGTTTACGGTAATAATGACGGCTCTTTTCTCTTTGAGCATAGGGTACATCAACTCTTGGTAATAATTCCATTCACTTACTACTTGATTATTCTCTTTACGACTATTAAAGCGTTTGGTTATTAACTCTTTTAAATGGAGAGATAAAAACCCATATTCATCTTCTGTAGTGTTTTCGTCGTAAAAAGAATAAGAAATATTAAAACCAGATTCAAGTTGCTTTTTCTTTTTATTAAGATTGTATCTTGTTTTCGACTTGAATTTAGACATATAAAAGTCATCATAGCTTTCATATTCATTTACATCAGTCAGCACACCATTATATTGGTCAATACAATTTAATTTAAGCTTAGGGTTGTGGGTGTTGATATCTGTTTTGAAGTACGTTGGGACATCATATATCAAAAACACCTTTTTCTTAAAATCAGTATTTAAGTCTGGTTGGGTCAATCTATATGAAATACCGTTAGTATGGTTTTTACCAGTATTAATATATAAGGGAAAATATTTTTGCTTGATAAAAGTTAAATCACTAATAAATTTAAACCCATGCGATGGTTTACCATTATTGAAATGTTTTAACCAAATTTTTTTGAATGTGGTAGATAAAAAAGGATTGTTGGTCATAATTTAAGTAAAAAACTAATCTTTTAAGGTTATTAATAATTTGGAAAGATTAGACATTGTTATACTTTCAAAATTATATTTTGGTAGTATCTCATTAAGTGTGTAAAGTTTAAATTTTGATTAATTTTAAATTTTA
>CAXBNH010000304.1:0-4060 GCA_963976905.1 uncultured Algibacter sp. | reverse complement strand
TGAAATGTCAATGCTTTTTCAGCGCTGTTTAAATATACAGATGGTGTTAAGTGTAGCATTTTTAGTATAAACTAATTAACTGAATATTTTTAACATTTTTAAAAACAATTAAATTATGAAAAATTTTTTTTACTTGGCCTTTTTGTGCTTTCATTGGCCTTTGTGCAATGTTCAAAGGACGACGGATTTAAAGAAGAAACTAGACTTGATTTAATTAACGCTCATGGCGGTGGGATGTATTACGAGAATGGTTATTATTATTGGTATGGTGAAGACGCTAGTGGTTGGAGGTATTATGGTATCCATTGTTATAGGTCTAGTGATTTGATTAACTGGACTAATATGGGGGTTGTGATGCCCATTGATCCAAACGATAATACTAGCGATATACGATGGGGATGTATTCTCCAAAGACCAAAGGTGGTATATAATAGTTCTACTGGTAAATATGTTGCCTTTTTTAAATTATATCCTAATGGAACTTACCAAACATGTTATATTGGTGTAGCAACAGCAGATAGCCCAACGGGGCCATTTACTTATAGTAATAAATTTTTAGGAGCTTCTAATACTGGTTCCAAACCTGGAACAGGCGATTTTGCATTGTATCAAGACGGTAGTAGTTTGTACATGTTAGGTGTGGCACGTGGAGAGACAGGAAGACCCTCAAAATTTGTACAAATGAGAAATGATTATAAATGGCCTCTCAATGGCGGTTGGACAGCAATGTCTGGTGTTCAAAACAATACTGAAGGGCATGCTATTTTTAAGAGAGGAAATAGATTCCATTTAATAGGTTCTGGTTCATCGGGTTGGGACCCCTATGCGGTACGTTATTTTACCAGTACAAGCCTTGCTGGACCATGGACTAATGAAGGTAACCCATGTAGTGGGATAAACAGTATTACGGGTGAAGGCGCCAATATAGCATATGGTGGCCAATCCACATATATCACCGAAATACAAGGTGCGGATAACCAATATATGCTTATGATGGATGTTTGGGAACCTGGAGATTTAGGCAACTCAGACTACATTTGGTTGCCATTTACAGTAAATAGTTCTACGAATGAACTTTCTGTTAATTGGGTTTCAACTTGGAATTTAAGTTGGTTTGGAGGCGGAAGTATTGTATCTGGAAACATTTACAACCTTAGATCTGTTATGAGTGACAAGAATCTTGACAACTTTGGTTCTACATCAGACGGAGACCAGATGGGGCAATGGACCCCTAATAGCGGAAATAACCAGAAATGGAAAATAATTTCTAAAGGAGGTGGTTATTATAAGCTAATCAGTGAAACGAGTGGTAAAGCTCTGGCCAATGGCAATGTAAATACCCAAGGGGCGCCTGTTAACCAATGGACAGATAACAATAACGATCCGCAAACGTGGAAGATTGTAAATGTTGGAGGTAATAAATACACGCTTGAGAACAAAATGAGCGGTAAGTACCTTGATAATGGGAATGTGTCCACAAATACACAGAGTATTGTACAGTGGAGCTATAGTGGCAATACTACCCAGCAGTGGATTATTGACTAAAAATAAATTATAGATTAATAGATAATATTCAGTTAGCAAAACCCTGGCTTATTTTAGCTCGGGGTTTTGATTTTTATTTACCATGAATTGTTTTTATAGAAACGATATTCTTTCTGAAATAATAAAGGTAAGAGATCTTAGCTTTTACGCTCTAACAATGCCATATAGAACCCATCAAAACCAGATTTGTGAGCCAATACTTTTTTATCTTTTACCAATGAAAAGTTAGCGCCAGCTTCCGATTTTAAAAACGTAGCCACTTGCTTTTGGTTTTCTGAAGGCAATATAGAACAGGTGGCATACACCAATTGCCCGCCCACTTTAACCATTCTGGAATATTGTTGCAGGATGTCTTGTTGGGTAATTTTTATTTTCTCTAAGAAAGAAGGCTCCAATTTCCATTTGGCATCGGGGTTTCTGCGCAATACGCCCAATCCGGAACAAGGTGCATCAATCAGCACGCGGTCTGCTTTATCGTAGAGCTTTTTTATCACTTTTGTAGAATCTATGTGGCGCGGTTCAATATTGTGTGCGCCGTTTCGTTTGGCACGTCGTTTTAATTCGTTGAGCTTATTGCCATAAATATCCATGGCAATAATTTGCCCTTTGTTTTCCATTAAAGAGGCGATGTGCAATGTTTTTCCGCCAGCACCTGCACAGGTGTCTACCACACGCATGCCTGGCTGTACATTTAAAAATTCTGCCACCAATTGCGAGGAGGCGTCCTGAACTTCAAAATGCCCGTTTTTAAAAGCCTCAGTAGTAAATACATTGGCACGCTCTTTTAATTTTAAAGCGTTTGGGTAGTCTTTTAAAAACTCGGTTTCAATACCCAAATCAAACAGTTCTTCTTGTAGTTTTTCTTTATTGGTTTTTAGGGTATTTGCTCTTAAAATAACATCGGCTTGCTCATTTAAAGCTTCCATTTCTTTGGCCCAAACGGCATCGCCGAGTTCTTTGGCACAGAGGTCGTCCATCCAATCTGGGATAGATTCCTTGAATTTCCTGATTTTGGATAATTCATCAAAACGCCCTTTTATTTTGCGTGTTGGCGTGTTTTCAAAATATTTCCAATCTGGCAATTTAATACCTTTTAAGGTGGCCCAAACGGCAAACAGCCGCCATAGGTTATCACGGTCAAAAGGTTCTTTTACTTCAGCAATTTCAGTATATAAGCGTTTCCAACGTACAATATCATAAGTGGTTTCAGCAACAAAAGCCCTGTCGCGTGCGCCCCAACGTTTATCGCGTTTTAAAAGTTGTTGAATCACTTTATCGGCATAGTTTCCTTCATTAAAAATCAAGGTCAACCCGTCAATAACGGCAAAGCATAAGTTTCTGTGTAATCGCATGGTGTGTAAATAAGGCTGCAAAGTTACGCTTAAAATGTGTATTTGTTTAAGCGTTTAGAAGTTTATTGGTTATGCTTTTCTATTTTTATACAAATCTTTTTTAAAATGAAGCCATTTGCAATTTTATTATCAATCATCATTTTCTTTTCTTGTAAAAATCAAGATGAATCTGTTCCAAGAAAAATTTCTAAAGTTGAAATTGAAACGCTTTTAGAAGATTCATTGTTAAGTATTAGAGCTATTGAAATACTAAATGATGGTAATTTGGCTTTTGCTGCGAGTAAAGGTGTTTATGGAATGTACGACCAAAGAAAAAAGATGTGGCAAACCTCTGCTCAGCGTCACGATAGCTTGGATTTGCAGTTTAGAGCTGTTGGGCATACGGCAACCGATTTTTTTATGTTGAGTATTGCATCGCCTGCATTGCTTTACAGAACGGGCAATGCAGGAAAAATGGAATTGGTTTATAAAGAAGAAGCCGATACTGTTTTTTACGACTCCATGGATTTTTGGAATGACCTAGAGGGCATTGCCATTGGCGATAGCTTGGGCGGCTGTTTATCTATTATAATAACCCGCGATGGTGGTGAAACTTGGACAAAATTATCCTGCGAAAACTTGCCAAAAGCAGAAGAAGGCGAAGGTGCATTTGCGGCGAGCGATACCAATATCGCCATTGTTGGCAATAAAGCTTGGGTAGCGACCACACATGGTAATGTTTATTGTTCAAGTGATAAAGGAATTTCTTGGGAAGTTATAAAAACACCCATGATACAGGATGAACCTACCGAGGGCATTTATTCCATTGCTTTTTATGATGAACAAAACGGTTTTGCCATTGGTGGCAATTATACCAAACCAGATAATAATGTAGCCAATAAAATGAGAACCACCGATGGTGGTAAAACATGGAAATTGGTTGCCAATGGACAGACACCAAACTTTAGAAGCTGCGTGCAATACATGCCAAACAGAAACGGAAAAGAATTGGCAGCCATTGGTTTTAAAGGCATTGATTTTAGTGACGACTCTGGGGAATCATGGAAACATTTAAGCGATGAAGGTTTTTATACCATCCGGTTTTTAAATGATTCTGTGGCGTATGCAGCCGGTGCTGGTAGAATTTCCAAATTAACGTTTCGGGAATAGCATCCGTTTTAGAT
>CAXBNH010000303.1:0-4079 GCA_963976905.1 uncultured Algibacter sp. | reverse complement strand
AAAATATCAAACGGTTAAAACGAATCAACTTGCTTTTTATTAATCGAACTCAGGTATCTAGGAAATAATGGTAAATAAGCTGTTTGTTTTCAAAGTTTTTCTATTTATAAACGCACTTTATGGTCTATTTTTATTTTGAAGAAAGGTTTGACTTTCAAATAATTGAAATAGTATCGGTAACTATTTGCTTTCTTAACTAGAATTTTGCTACTTTTGCTTTCGAATTTTAAAAAATCATTAAAAAATGAAGATAATTAAATTATTAAGTGTTGCTGTATTGGCATCAACAATTTTCTCTTGTAATAAAGGCGTGACCAATAAATCTTTAAATACTGAAGTTGACTCTGTGAGTTATGCTATTGGACTGGATGTTGCAAGAAATGTAAAATCAAGTTTTGAAGAAATCAATACCGAACTTTTTATTCAGGGGTATAACAATGGTATCGATTCAACAAATATTTTAATTGATCAAGAAAAAGTTGGGCCAATTTTACAGGCTTTTTTTCAAAAAAAGCAACAAGAAAACATGGCTAAGCAACAAGCAGAGGCTGCTAAAGAAGCTGAAACAAAATATGCTGATGTAAAAGCTGAAGGCGAGACATTCTTGGAAGAAAATAAAGCTAAAGAAGGTGTTATGGTAACTGCAAGTGGTCTGCAGTACCAAGTGTTAAAAGAAGGAAACGGTAAAAAACCAACCGCTGATTCTACTGTAAAAGTACACTACCACGGTACATTAACTGACGGAACTGTTTTTGATAGCTCTGTGGATAGAGGCGAGCCAGCGGAATTTGGAGTGACCCAAGTGATTCCAGGTTGGACAGAAGGTTTGCAATTAATGAGCGAAGGCGCAAAATATAAGTTTTTCATTCCTCAAGAATTGGCTTACGGAGCAACCCCAAGAGGTGGTCAAATCAAGCCTTTTTCTGCATTGGTTTTTGAAGTAGAATTGTTGGAAGTAAAATAATTTATTTCACAATCTCTTAAATGATATTAAAAACAGGAAGTTTGCGCTTCCTGTTTTTTTGTTTAGTAAATTTGCACCAATAAAAAATAACAGGAAATGAACCATAAAGCAGGATTTGTAAATATTATAGGAAACCCAAATGTTGGGAAATCTACGTTGATGAATGCATTTGTGGGCGAAAAGCTTTCCATCATCACATCCAAGGCGCAAACCACGAGGCATCGTATTTTGGGTATTGTAAACGGCGATGATTTTCAAGTGGTGTTGAGCGATACGCCCGGTATCATAAAACCCGCTTATGAATTACAAGAATCTATGATGGGATTTGTGAAATCGGCTTTTGAAGATGCCGATGTGCTGATTTATATGGTTGAAATTGGTGAGCAAGCATTAAAGGACGAAGCGTTTTTTGATAAAATAACCAATTCTGAAATCCCTGTGTTGTTACTTTTGAATAAGATAGACACTTCTGATCAAGTACAACTAGAAAACCAAGTGCAGCTTTGGGCAAAAAAAGTGCCCAATGCAGAAATTATTCCTATTTCAGCATTAACTGGGTTTCAAATAAAAGAGGTTTTTGGTCGTATTATTGAATTGCTTCCTGAGTCGCCACCTTTTTATCCAAAAGACCAGCTAACAGATAAACCGGAACGTTTCTTTATCAATGAAACCATTCGCGAAAAAATCCTTATCCATTATAAAAAAGAAATCCCGTATGCTGTAGAGGTAGATACCGAAGAGTTTTTTGAAGAAGAAAATATAATTAGAGTTCGTTCCGTAATTATGGTGGAACGCGAAACCCAAAAAGGTATTATCATTGGACACAAAGGCTCTGCCTTAAAACGAGTGGGTGTTGAGGCCAGAAAAGATTTAGAAAAATTCTTCGGAAAACAAATCCACTTGGAACTCTATGTAAAAGTGAATAAAAACTGGCGGAGCAACCAAAACCAGTTAAAACGTTTTGGATATAATAATTAGCTGATTCTCTTTGTTATTTGAAGTAAGTCAAAAAAAGACTTAAGACATAAGATTTTATGATAAGTAATGATTTTGTCTTATGTCACAAAGTCCTATGTCATTTTTAAAACATTTTGTCCTTTTCTAAAACACGGTACATAAAATCATTGAGTGCGTGTATTTCTTTTTTGCTGGATACCTTTCCAATACTTCCTGCAAAATACAAAGCAATCCAAATAACCACCATTAAAACCATGAGGCTCACTTGAACGGCAAAGCTTTGTTCCAAGGCCCAATTGGTGTATGCCCAAATCCCGAAGGCAATAAATAAACCGGCAATCATAAAATGAAGAAACATAAAAAGTGTCCAAACCGTGGGGTTGGGGCCAAATAATCCATGAAGCATACAGGTTTCTTTGTTAACTTCGTTAATTTCCAGATGTAGTTGTGGCGACCAAAAATGCTGTTTTGCTTTAGGGAATTTGATAAATACATGGTCATCAATCATGTTAACTATAAACTCTGATTGTGCCGTTTTAGCGGTTTCAAAATCACTTAAAACAGCTTCGTTGGGTCTTGGGATTTCAAATTTGAAACGCGGACGTAAAACAATATCGTTGGATAATGCCATTAAGTTGGGTTTTGTGGGTTGTAAATTACTGTTTTTTCTTTAAACTTGAATCTTTAGAGGTAAAAACACATTAAAATCAAAATCTTTTTTAGCTTCTAATTCTAAAGGTTCTCACTAATAAAAATCCTTGGGATCTTTAATGAATCCGTGAAATCCATGTCTTATCACGTTTACATTGAATCGTTATTAAAAAACGGTGTAACATCGAGTATATTTCCTATTTTTGCAAAAGTTTTCAGGACATCCATAAACAAATCGGTTTTAGCCTGTTACCATTAAATTTTAATAGTATGAGCAATATAGTAGCTATAGTAGGACGTCCTAATGTAGGGAAGTCAACGTTTTTCAATCGTTTAATCCAACGTCGGGAAGCTATTGTTGATGCGATTAGTGGGGTAACTAGGGATCGCCATTACGGAAAGAGCGATTGGAACGGCAAAGAGTTTTCTTTAATTGATACCGGAGGTTATGTAAAGGGAAGTGATGATGTTTTTGAAGCTGAAATCGATAAACAAGTAGAATTGGCTATTGATGAGGCTGATGCCATTATTTTTATGGTGGATGTTGAAGATGGTGTAACAGGCATGGATGAAGATGTTGCCAAATTGTTGCGAAAAGTAAGTAAACCTGTTTTTCTGGTAATTAATAAAGTAGATAATGGCACGCGGGCTAAAGATGCCGTAGAATTTTATTCCTTAGGTTTGGGTGAATATTATACCATAGCAAGTATTAATGGTAGTGGTACTGGTGAATTATTGGATGCTTTGGTAGAAGCTTTGCCGGAAAAAGAAACTGTTGTTGAAGAAACTTTGCCACGTTTTGCTGTGGTGGGGCGCCCCAATGCGGGCAAATCTTCTTTTATAAATGCACTTATTGGTGAAGATAGATATATTGTGACCGATATTGCAGGAACAACCAGAGACGCTATCGATACCAAATACAACCGTTTTGGATTTGAATTTAATTTGGTAGATACCGCTGGTATAAGAAGAAAAGCCAAAGTAAAAGAAGATTTGGAGTTTTACTCGGTCATGCGAAGCGTTCGTGCCATAGAGCATAGCGATGTGTGTTTGATTGTTATGGATGCCACCCGTGGTTTTGACGGCCAAGTGCAGAATATATTTTGGCTGGCAGAACGCAATCGAAAAGGCATTGTAATTTTGGTTAATAAATGGGATTTGGTTGAGAAAGACCATAAATCCATGAAAGCATATGAAAAAGGCATCCGCCAACAAATGGAGCCTTTTGTAGATGTCCCCATTATTTTTATGTCCGTTTTAACCAAACAACGTATTTTCAAAGCCATTGAAACGGCTGTTGAAGTGTATCAAAATCGTACAAAAAAAATAAAGACGAGCAAGCTTAATGAAATCTTGCTGCCCATTATTGAAAATTATCCGCCGCCAGCTTATAAAGCTAAATACGTAAAAATAAAATACATTATGCAATTGCCAACACCACAGCCGCAATTTGCATTTTTCTGCAACCTGCCACAATACGTAAAAGACCCTTACAAACGTTTCTTGG
>CAXBNH010000302.1:0-4122 GCA_963976905.1 uncultured Algibacter sp. | reverse complement strand
ATGGCAATGATAAAATCACAGAAAAAGGAATCAAATAACTCTCATATTGTGCCGCCAATAAGAAATACACAAACACCAATGATAATAAGAAAATAGTGGTGGTTTGGTTGCCTGCGTTTACTTCTTCCCGTGTTAAACCAGAATAGGCCGTTGTATAATTACTAGGCAAGCTTTGAGACACTTCTTCAACAGCTTTAATGGCATCTCCAGAACTAAACCCTGGATTGGTAGCTGCTGTTAATTTGGTGGAATTGAACAAATTGAAACGCGTTACCGCTTGTGGCCCGTACACCCTTTTAAGTGATACAAACGTTGTAATGGGCGTCATGTCGCCACTGCCAGTACGTACAAACAACTTATTCAAATCGCCCACTTCGGCACGATCTTCAGGCAGTGATTGTACATACACGCGGTATTGCTTTCCAAATCTTGAAAAATCGGCCGCAAACACACTTCCTATATAGCCTTGTAATGTTGAAAAAATACTACTGATGGGCACACCCAATTCTTTAGCTAAAGCGGCATTCAACTCAATTTCATACTGCGGATATTTGGTGTTGAATGACGATTGCGCATATTTAATCTCGGGACGCTGTGATAGTTTCCCAGCAAATTCTTGGGTCACTTGATCCAAATCGGTAAAGCTTCCGCCAGAACGATCTAGTAAATTGACCTCAACACCTGTAGAACTTCCAAAACCAGGAATACTGGGCGGTGCAAAAAACAGAATATTCGCTTCAGGAATTTGCGCTGCAATACCAAACATTTTAGCGGTAATGCTTTCTACGGAAAGTGAATCTGCATCACGCTTATCCCAATCTTCCAATTTGATAAATCCGAGTCCGTTGTTACTTCCAGCACCGCCAAGAAAACTACGTCCTTCAATAACAGACCCGCCTTCAACACCAGGGATTTTGCTTATTTTTTCATACAATTCTGCATTTACTTGGTGTGTTCTGTCAATAGAGGATCCTGGAGGAAGCTCCACATTTAAAAAGATGATTCCTCTATCCTCATCGGGTACAAAACCTGTTTTTAATACGGAAGACGCCCACCAAATACCACCTACAGCAAGTATTAATATTAAAGCAGTAATCCATTTGTTTTTGTATAAAAATTTAACCGATCGTCCATATTTTTTAATAGTGGCATCGAACCCTCTGTTGAAACCATCAAAAAAGCGTCCAAGGAATCCTTTCTTTTTACTATTCTGCTTATCATCATGACCTTTTAAAAACAGGGCACAAAGCGCAGGACTCAAGGTTAGTGCATTTACTGCGGAAATAATAATCGCCACAATAAGAGTGATACCAAACTGCTCATAAAACACACCCGTTGGCCCTTTAACAAAGGTTACGGGGATAAAAACGGCAGCCATGATCAAAGTAATGGATACGATGGCTCCAGAAATTTCGTGCATGGCATCCATAGTTGCCTTTTTAGGATCATGTTCGCCTTCATCAATTTTGGCATGCACAGCTTCCACCACAACAATGGCATCATCTACCACGATACCAATTGCTAAAACAAGGGCAAAAAGCGTCAATAAATTGATGGAATATCCAAATAAATTCAAAAAGAAAAACGTACCAATAATAGACACGGGTACAGCAATGGCCGGAATCAACGTGGATCTAAAATCTTGCAAGAAAATAAAAACAACCAAAAACACCAATAGAAAAGCTTCTGCTAACGTACTAACTACTTTTTCAATAGAAGCATTCAGGAAATTGTTTGTATTGTAGGGTACAAATACCTCAATGCCATCGGGAAGATCTTTTTTAAGGGCTTCAATTCTGCTTTCAATTTCAACAATAATATCACTTGCATTGGAGCCTTTGGTTTGAAAAACACCCAAGTTAACCGCAGGATTGCCTTTAGTAGCCCCACCACCTGTATAAGATTGTGCACCAAGTTCAATATCTGCCACATCATTCAACCTAAGAAATTGTCCATCCCCTAAGGCTTTAATGATGATATTGCTATACTGTGCTTCGGTTTTAAAACGTCCGCCATATTTAATGATATAACTAAATGCTTCGCCATCATTTTCGCCTAAAGAACCTGCTGCCGCTTCTAAACTCTGTTCGCGCAAAGCTGCGGTAACATCAGTAGGAATCAAACCATAGGCTGCCATTTTTTCTGGCCGCAGCCAAATACGCATGGCATAATCCTTGGCACCAAAAACACTCACATCGCCCACACCGTTGACCCTTTGAAACTCGGGAATGACATTGATTTTTAAATAATTCTGAATAAATGTATCGTCATAATCTGGATTGGTGCTGTAAAACGACATGTACATCAACGCACTGCTTTGCTGCTTTTGAGTGGTTACACCTGTTTGCAAAACCGCTTGTGGCAACAAAGGGTTTGCACGTGCCACACGATTTTGAACGTTCACGGCCGCAATATCTGGATCTACATCTTGATCAAAAAACACGGTAATGGAAGCCGAACCTGTGTTTGAGGCACTTGATGTGATATACGTCATGCCTTCCACACCATTAATTTGTTCTTCCAAAGGTACAATCACGCTTTCCAAAATGGTTTCTGCGTTTGCCCCTGGATAGCTTGCATTAACTGAAACCGTAGGCGGTGCAATATCTGGATATTGGGTTATAGGCAATGTAGTAAGCCCTAAAAAACCCATAATCACAAGGATTATGGAAACAACGGAAGAAAGGATTGGTCTTTCTATAAATATTTTTAACATATCTTTTAAAGCTCTTGGTTATCTAAATACTTTTTCAATAGGTTTTGCTACGCTATCAAATGGAATTTTTATAGGTTTTATTTCGGTATTGCCACGTAATTTGGCAACGCCTTTAGCAACAATTTGGTCGCCAGTTTTTAGTCCATTGGAAACCACATAAACATTTCCTATATCATCTAAAACAACAATTCTTGTAGCTGTAGCCATACCGCTGTCTGCCACTTTATAAGCATAAATGCTGCCTTGCTGCTCATAAGTAGATTCTTTCGGAACTACCACCGCATCTTTGTACTCTTTTGGGACTCTTATTTTTCCACTGTTACCATTGGTCAACAATCGGGATGGGTTGTCAAAAATGGCACGGAACGAAATAGCACCTGTATTGGTATTGATTTGTGAATTGATGGTTTCAATAGTACCTTCTAAATCATATGGACGTCCATTGGCCAAAATCAAGGTCACTTTTGGGAGGTTTTTTATTTTAGCCTCTATGTCTTTTCCTTCTGAATTTTGGATAAAATTCAAATAGTCACTTTCGTTCATAGAAAAATAAGCATACACTTTACTAACGTCTGAAACGGTCGTTAACGGTTCTGGGCTCGACGGAGTTACGAGAGATCCTTTGCGAAGCCTAATAGCGCCTACATAACCATCTACGGGACTTTTTATAGAGCCATAATCAATATTGGCCCCAATGCTGTTGTAACTGCTTTTTGCCTGTTCAAGTTTGGCTTTAGCGGTTTCTAGCTGAACCTTACTGATGATGTTTTTTTCAACGAGTGGTTTTAGCTTATTTACTTCAACTTGTGCCGCATTCATGTTGGCTTTTGCAGCAGAAGCGTCTTGATTTAAAGATTGTGTTTCAAGCTTAAATAAGATTTGACCTTTTTTCACTTTTTGGCCTTCATCAACCAAAACATCTGTGATATAACCAGAAATTTTTGCGCGAACTTCACTGTTATTAATCCCTTCAATACTGGTAGGGTACGTGGTATAGCCTTCAATGTTTTTTTGAGGAATTTCAGTAACCTGAAAAGGCAATGGCCTTTGGGGCATTTGTTGTGATGCTTCTTTGTTGCCACAACTGGACAACAATACAATAAGTCCGAAAGACAGTATTACAGAAAGGTTTAGTGTTTTCATTAATTAATGTTTAGTGATTTTTTCTTCTATTTTCGATTTCAATTTTGATATGGATTGGGTGGCTTCTTCTAAAAATTCAATATAATTATCATGAAAATCAAGATCAAATACCGAACTTTCATCTGGGGTCAAAATATTTACATTTTCTTTATAAGCCTTAATTTCTACATGCAATTCTTTTTGGGCTATCCATGATGCCATCATATCATCAATGCTCTGTAATATGCTATCTTGATTGATGATGTAATATTTTTTTCTATCGC
>CAXBNH010000301.1:0-4123 GCA_963976905.1 uncultured Algibacter sp. | reverse complement strand
CACCAACATTTTCTGTTTATGATGAAAATGGCACTTATACGTTAGCTGAAGGTTTGGGAGGGGAAGTCATCAATCCACTAGCTCAAATTGATGATATTTTTGACAGAGGAAAGATCACTAAATTAAGTGGTAACGCTGGACTGTCATATAATTTTTTAGACCACTTTACGGCGCAATCCAACATTCAATTCAATTATTCTGAAGTCAGTTCTAAGGTATTTAACCCCATAGCAAACTTTGGTAGCGGAAAAAACAGCAATGTGGATCGTAGTAATGTTTTTGAAGGCTTGAATTATTTTAGAGATTACACCTTTGATGCTTTCGTTAAATACGAAAATAAGTTTAACGATATGCATAATTTGAATGTACTGTTAGGAACATCGGTATTTAAAACAACAGGTGAGTTTACAGGCGCCAGAGGTTTTGATATCATTGGTAATAGTGTTGTAAATGCCAATTTGGATCAAGCTTCAGATATTGAAAACATCAATAGAAACACGGGTAGAAACGCCACTTTTGATTCTAGGTTGTTATCCTATTTTACTAGGGTTCAATATGATTTTAAAGGAAAGTACCTTTTATCTGCTGTGGTACGTAGAGATGGTTCTACAAAATTTGGTCCCGAAAACAGGTTTGGATATTTCCCCTCGGGTTCTCTAGGTTGGATAGCCTCTGATGAAGATTTTCTTAGCGACAGTAATTTTATAGATCTTTTAAAAATTAGGGCATCCTACGGAATTTTGGGCAACGACAGGATCCCAGATTACAGATACGTTTCCTTATTGAACGGCGAAGGCACTTACATATTCAATGGCCAAGAAGTTATTGGTACCGCTACGGGTGGCATTGCCAATCCTGAAATAAGATGGGAAAAGCAAAAAACACTGGATATTGGTGTAGATATGCGCATACTAAATAACAAAGTAGATATCACGGCCGACTACTTTAAAAAGCGTACGGAAGATTTATTGGTCATACCACAAGTTTCTGGATTGTTAGGAACAGGCGGTGCTCCCGTTGTAAATGGTGGTGTTGTGGAAAATGAAGGTGTTGAGTTTGCTATTGGATATTCTGATAATTTTAGTGAAAACTTAAAGTTTAGTGTTAAGTACAATGTGACTTATTTAAGGAACGAAGTGGTTTCTGTAAATACAGATGATGGGTTTTTAACAGGAGGTTCATTTGGTATCAGCCAACCAGCACCATCAAGAATGGAAGCCGGATTTCCATTAGGGTATTTTTATGGCTACCAAACCGATGGTATTTATCAAAACCAAGCAGAAATCAATGCTTCGGCAGTTGGCGATCTTGCTCCAGAACCAGGCGATATCAAATATATTGACCAAAATGATGACGGCGTTATAGATTTAGATGACAGGGTAAATATTGGAAATCCACTTCCAGACGCTACCATGGGGCTTAACATCTCTTTAGATTATAAGAATTTTGATTTTGCAGCCTATGCATTTGCATCTGTAGGTAATGAGATTGTTAGAAACTACGAACGCGGCCAACAGCTTACAAACAGAACAAACTCGTATTTAGCACGTTGGACTGGCGAAGGTACAAGCAACTCTTTTCCAAGAGTATCCAACGGAGCAACACCAAATGGCTTGTTTTCTGATTTTTATGTAGAAGATGGTTCTTTCATTCGTTTGCAAAATGTACAATTAGGCTACACGTTTTCAGGTAAATCCCTAGAAAATTCAAAAGTTAGCAAACTGCGCCTTTATGTATCAGCAAGCAACTTATTCACGCTTACCAAATATAAAGGGTATGACCCAACAGCATCAAGCGGTGCACCAATTGGTGGCGGTATAGACCAAGGATTTTATCCGAGTGCTAAAACATTTCTATTAGGAATTAACTTAAAATTTTAATTAAGGAACTATGAAAAATTTAAAAACTAAATATATCCTCATTTTAATTGTCATAGCAACTACATTTTCTTGTGCCGATGATTTTATTGATGTAGCATCTCAAGATAAAAACTCAGGGGATTTTTTCAATACTGAAGAAGAATACCAAGAAGCCTTGGTTGCCGCCTATGACTTTTTACAAGCAACGGCAAGAAATTTTCAACTAGCAGAAATAGCTTCAGATAATGCCCTTTGTGGCGGAGAAAGTGCTACAGATTCCCCAGGTATGCAAGAAATTGATGACATGATCCATACCGCCCAAAACCCGCAATTAAGGGAAATTTGGACATGGATGTACACAGGCGTTAACCGTACCAATTATATTATGGAATTTCAGGATAAAACCGATTTTCCAAGCAAAACAAGTGTTTTGGCGCAAACCCGTTTTTTAAGGGCTTTCTACTATTTTGAGTTGGTAAAATGGTTTGGCGATGTGCCATTGGCTGTAGATAAACGTATTCAATTTGGTGATCAATTTGGAATTGAAAGAACTCCAAAATCAGAAGTATATGCTCAAATTGAACAAGACTTGATTTTTGCCGCCGCCAATTTACCTTATCTACAAAATGAAACAGGTAGAATAACAAAAGGAGCCGCAGAAGCTTTATTGGGAAAAGCCTATTTATATCAAGATAAATTTGATTTGGCAGCAGATGTCTTGGAAAATTTAATAGAAAAAGGCCCGCATGATTTGTTGTCTTCAGCAGAAGCGCCACTCATGTTTGAAAACGACCATGAAAACAATATAGAATCGGTTTTCGAAATACAATATTCTGATGTTGATGGCGGCAGTTACGATTGTTTTTATTGCTTAGAAGGTAATTATGCTGTAGGATTCAATGGTGTAAGAAGTTATGATGGGCCGCTTTTTGATTTCGGATATAGCTTTAACGTACCAACACAAGAAGTTGTAGATGCTTTTGAAGAGGGTGATATCCGTTTGGATTATTCTATTTTAGATATCAATAAATGGGCTGATGAAACGGGTGCGACTTTTACTTTAGGTTATGAGCACACAGGGTATTTCAATAGAAAATACATTGCCCGTCAAGGTGATTTAAACCAGCCAGATGCGGCACTTACAAATCCTAATAATTATAGGGCGATTCGTTATGCAGATGTGCTTCTTATGGCTGCCGAAGCTTTAAATAGAGGCAACATTAGTGATGCAAGAGCTCAAATTTATTTAAATGAGGTAAGACGACGGGCTTTTGGTGATATGTTGCATGATGTAACAACCACAGGAGCAAATTTAACCAATGATATTTATAAAGAACGCCGTGTAGAATTGGTAGGCGAAGGCCATCGTTTTTTCGATTTGGTAAGAACAGGCCGTGCCAAAGTAGAAATTGAAAACAATAATGGTATAGATGCCATAAAAAACGCAGCAGGCGAGGTGGTTCGTTATCATGAAAACAGAACTTTTGAAGTTGGAAAGAATGAATTGTTCCCGATTCCAATTGAAGAAATACAGTTAGCTGGAGATAACTGGACTCAAAACAATGGCTATTAATTTTAAAAAATAAGACATGAAAATAATAAAATATATATTCAGTTTGGCTTTGGTCTTCTTTGTAAGTTGTACTGAAGACGATAACGATTTGAGTTTTGTTGATAGCGTTGTAGCACCAACTAACGTTTCGGCTTTCTTTCAAATAACACAAGATAATACAGGAACGGTTACCATAATCCCTAGTGCGGAGAGTGCTGTTTCTTACAACATTACTTATGGTGATGCTACCACAGAACCGGTAGCTGTGGCACAAGGCAAAAGTATTGACCATGTGTATGAAGAAGGCAGTTATGCTGTAAAAATTGAGGCTGTTGGTCTTTCAGGACTTAAAACTGAAGTTTCCAAAGAACTCATGGTTTCATTTAAGGCACCTCAAAATTTGGTGGTTGCTATTGAAAACGATGCGGCTTTATCAAAACAGGTCAATGTTACTGCAACCGCAGATTTTGCTATGTCTTATGACGTGTATTTTGGAGAAACTGGTAATGATGACCCTGTACAGGGAAACATTGGCGAAGTTGTAAGTTACACCTATCAAGAACCGGGAACCTACACCATTCGCGTAGTGGCCATGGGAGGTGCCATTGAAACTACAGAATACACGCAAGAATTTGAGGTTACCGCTATTTTGCAACCTATTGATGCTGCACCAGAACCTCCAAGACGTGATGCGGCGGATGTTATTTCAATA
>CAXBNH010000300.1:0-4164 GCA_963976905.1 uncultured Algibacter sp. | reverse complement strand
TTTGAAGGCTAATATCCAGTTTTGGGCTATTCCTTAAAGTAATTGTTTCGTTCATATTTTTGCTGGAATTTAATTTGCACATGTGACTTTAGCTAACAAACATTAATAATGTGGATGTCCCAATTTTAGAGGCTGCAATACGATCTGTCTTTTCCTTATTTAATAAAATACCCGGAAACCTTCCATTGGTCATCATCTATCATCTGGGTAACCGTTTCAATACTTTCGTTTTTATTTTCAAAGGTCGTTTTAAACTGAATTACCAAATACTCCCCATCCGGGGCTCCTGGCAGTGTGGTATGATAATCTGCTGACATAATATCTCTGCTGATCACTTTTCCTAATGGGGGCACAATACCGCCCAACTGTTGGGTCCACTGTTCTTTGGTCACAGCCATTTGAAATAGGGAAGCTGCCTTATCCCAACTTTGGGGATAATTTTGGTCATAAATTAAATCCAACCATGCTTTGGCATCACTGACCAATTCTTCTTTTAGTTCCTTGGACATTGTGTTCTCTGAGGTTGCCGTATCCACTTTTTCATTCTTGGTATTGGATTTACAGGAGATGTGTCCTGTAAGCACTAAAAATATAAGGTATTTGTACATTGATTTTTGCATAATTGTTTTTTTAATGAATGGTTATCGAAGGTTTTGACAGGCTTTACCCATAAACACAATCCTTTCGACACGTCTTAGTCGGTTATATGTTACAAGGTATAATTTTACTCGTTCAATTCCTGGATTATTTTTTTGGAATAATCAATCAAATTTTGGTCTTCGCTGGTTGCCAATTCAGGCACTTTTTTGAAATATTCAATCGTTTTTTCATTGTTTCCATTTGTTCTATAGTATTGGGCCAATCCAAAATACCCTCCAAAATAATTTGGAAATTCTGTTTGGACCAATTCAAATAGTTGCAGTGCCTTTTCGGGTGTTGTTTTCAAATAGCCAAACCCTAGAGTGACCAAATCTTTTTCTACGATTTCATATTTGGCAGGGGTGCCTTTTAGTTCCTTGAATTTGTTGGTCAAATTTTCCAATCCATTTTCTTCAATGTCTTTTTCCAGCAATACATCTGCAGGGATGGGAATTTTACCATCGGAATAATAACTGGCCAAGAAATACGCCTTATGGTCCAACCCATCATAATCTTCAGTATTGGTATAGATGACTACTGTAATTTTCTCTGAAGGAATGCGTACAGAAAAATTTCTAAACCCGGTGCTACTCCCGGCATGCGTTAAATACTTTCTATCATTTTTTATGAAAATTCGCCATCCAAAACCATAGCCCTTACCCTCTGTTTTTCCATTTTCATCCCAATTGGAAAAAGCATCGTTCAGCAAGGCTGTGCTTACCAGGGTTTCATTGTATAAACTGCTATCCCAATGTCTATAATCACTAACGGACGAGTAAATACCGCCATCTCCCAATATGGCCGACCAGGTATTTTGGTCTACATTTTCATAGTGGGTGTCATTGAATGTATACCCATAGGCGCGATTTTTAATGGGTAAGTCTTTTTGGTACCCCGTACTATTGGTCATCCCTATTTTATCAAAAATCTCCTTATCCATAAATTCCTTAAAGGTTTGGCCGGAAACCCGTTCTATGATCATAGCCAAAACCGCATAGCCGGAATTACTGTATTCGTATTTGGAATTAGCGGGAAACAAAAGGCTGTTCTGCGCTATGAGCAGGTTTAGCACATCATTATCAACCAGCTGTTCTTCTGCATCATTGGGATATAGTTCGGAATAATCCTGTAATCCGGACCTATGCGTCATTAAATGCTGTACCGTAATGTCTTTGCCATAGTCTGGAAATTCAGGGAGTACTTCATTCAGTTTGGTATTGTAATTTAGTTTGCCTTGCTGTATTAAAACCAAAATGCCCATGGCGGTAAACTGTTTGGTTACAGATGCGAGTCTGTAATTGGTTTCACAGGTGGCAGGGATTTTATTTTCCAGATCGGCATATCCAAAACTTTGGCAATCTTTTATCTCACCATCTTTTATCACCATAAAACTGGCACTGGGCTTTTCACCCATATAATCTTGGAACAGAAAATTGATGACCTCTTGTTGGGCCACTTTCTTTTCTACTGGTTTTCCGGAAGGCTTACAGCCGCTAATGAGGAGCAAAAAGACTAAGGTAAAAGAGGTGTATTTCATTTTTTGTTGTGGCGTTTTAGGTTGTTTTGACTCGGGCAATATGCCTGTCTGTTAATAGAGGCAGGTTCCCGACAACGGTTTTTAAAGAACCTTATATTTTGTTTTTATACAGTTCAATTGCTTTTAAATATTTCAATCCTCCGGTCTCGGTTTGGTCGTGTATGAATCCATTCAATTCAGGATGATTTTCTTTAATCCAATTTACCAAACCATCTCTGTTTTTAACAAATGTGGAATCGTTGAAAGTCACGTATTCCGTTGTTTCAATACTTGTGATTCTATCATGATCAAATCTGATAATTTGATTGGTGACAATGGGTTCTTGGTGAAGAAAGGAAATTCTTTTATCGATTTTTGAAATCTTTGCTTTTACAATTTCATCTTCTTGCTCTATTTGAAGAATTTCGTATTTAGGGTCAAATACAGCATCCCATTTCAACCATTCAACGTAATCTTTCATAAAAAACGTCTGTTCATATTCGGCTTCCTTAGTTACTAGGCTATCAGTCAACAATAATGTTATTACCGAACTATCAGAACTATCTAATGCTGTATAATATTTTTTGGCAATTTCAAGTTTTTCAATTTCCTTTTCAGAAGTTTTACAGGAAATGACTCCGCTTAGCACTAGTAATGATAAAATTATGGTTTTGAACATTTGTATTTGGCGTTGCGTAATGTGCTGCAGTCTGTTTAAATGATTAGTCATGTCAAATGCGCTGGCGCGAGCGTCACGCTCGTGCCGTACTATTATGTTTTAAATGTAATGAATTTTATGTTTTAAAAAAGTCCACATTAACTACAGGTGCTGTTGGTAATTGTTTGCGGCATGTGCTGGGCGAAAGCATGTTGCTAGAGTTTTAACGCGAGCAGGGTTTTGGCACGAGCAGAATGCTCGCGCCAGCGGGGGGGATTAAAAAGGTTAAGGTTGCATAGGTGTATTTCATTTTTTTATGTTGTGCGTTCTATTTTGGTATGAGCGTGCATAATGGCTTTCAGGGCACAAGCGTGACACTTGCGCCAGCGGGGCTTGTCATTTATTCGACTTGCAAATAAATAGCCCAAAAATTCTTGAGGGCTTCATACAAAATGGGCATATCCATCCGGAAAAATTTTGAATGGCCTATAAATTATGAGGTAATGGGTTTTTGGACCGATTTATATGTACTTATAAATTCTTACTTTGAGTTAAGCATTTCTATTCCTTTGATCCAAAAAATATCAGATTGATAAAATTTTAGTTTGGAGGGAACAACTCGGTCCGACTTGTCTCTTGGGGATTTGCTATCATATCTTGCTTTGGAATTGCTAAAATCCAAACTATGGGTTATATCCAAGTCCTTAACTTTGTCAGAGGTGAAAGAGATGATATTTTTTTCCGCCTTCCATGTTCCTTTTCCATATGAATTATTATTAGGGGGAATTCTTTTGCTGATATGCGAAATGGAATGAAATACAAATGTCCCATCAGAATTTAGGTTCAGTTTATAATCGTGAAAATCTCTGTTATCGGCCTCAAGTTTTAATTCGTATTTTCCATTATAGGTCCCCGATTGTGCGTTTAGGGTAAATGTAAATAGGGCTAGGAAAAATAAAAAGATACTTTTCATTGAATTGGTTTTTAAGGAATTGATTTCTCCTATACCATTGATAGATTGATATATAAATATTTGGGATATTATTTTTGATTCCAAAATCATTTTTTTTGGTTCAATTTCTATGCCATCTTATATTTACCTTGTAAAACAGATCATCAAATAATAAAAATAAATACCATATCATCTAGTCATTAGTTTTTCCCTGGACTTCAGTATACACTTTTTTCATCACCTCCGTTTTACCTTCATCCTCAGCCATGGCATTGGTGGTGAACATCATAACTCCGGTGGATTCCCCTGCTAAACCGCCACGCAATACCGTTTCAAAGGCTTCTTTGGTAACAATGCCAGGTTCATTGTAGGCCTGGACAATGGGCCATATTTTGGGGT
>CAXBNH010000299.1:0-4175 GCA_963976905.1 uncultured Algibacter sp. | reverse complement strand
TAGAAAGGATTATTCCAAGTGGCTTAAAAGCTACATAACTTTTTGAAGCATCGGCTTCTGTGGTCACTAAAGCGTTTTTTATGGTTTTACCAGCTTCATTAACAACATCAAAACCTTGTTTGAGTTTGTTGTAATAGGCTTTATCTATATTCGCGTCTATAGCTGCCCCAATATTCAATTTGCGCTCGCCTTCTTTTTCTTTAAAAAGATACCCGTTTGTATAAACCCGATGTTCTAAAGGAATGGTATGTACTTCAACCAATTCATCTTCAAAAACCAATTCTGATGTATTGGAGGATAATTCATGGAAAATCAAATTAAAATTGGTCCAAGAATCTGCCAATTTCATTTGAAGCGTAATCACTTCCTTGATGCCTTTAGGGCCGTAAATATGCAAATCTGTTTCCCTCGTTAACAATCGAAATGTTGAAATAAGTCCCACCAAACCAAAAAAATGGTCGCCGTGCAAATGTGAAATAAAAATATGTTTGATGCGATTGAACTTGATTTTATGACGGCGCAATTCTACCTGTGTACCTTCGCCACAATCAATTAAAAACATGTGGTTGTTGATTTCCAACACTTGGGAAGTCGTGTGTGTTGAAACTCTCGGGGTAGCACTATAACAGCCTAATATGGTTAATTTCATTAAATTATGTTGATTTGTTTTTGTTTAGTCGTTAAGCCGTATCAGATAAACAACTAAAACGACCAACAAATAAACATTAAAACCCTAAATCCCGTTCCATCTCTTCCATTTCAATAATATCATACCCTTCTTTTAATGTGGGCACAACCACTATTTCATCCAAAGATTCTTCTAAATCGATTTTATCTGTCACAAGTACAAAAGAATGCTTTGTAGCCCGGTGTGTGTTTGAAAGTTCTAAAAATTCAATAATATCTTGCTTTGAGATTTTATTCAAGCTCGTTAAATTAACAATGATACTGTTGTTTTTAAATTTAGGATATAAAGATTGTATTTTTTTAACCAATTCAATAACTGTGGCTTTTTCTTGTGTGATGATTGAAATATTCCCGTCTTGACTTAGTATCATGCTGTTTTATTGTTTGATTTTTGAAGCTAGTAAATAAATAACGGCCATCCTGATGGCCACCCCATTTTGAACCTGTTCCAAGATAATAGATTGTTTGGAATCTGCCACATCACTAGTGATTTCAACACCTCTGTTTATTGGCCCAGGATGCATGATGGTTATCTCTTTATTCAAGGAGTCCAATAATTCCTTATTTATCCCAAACTGTTGTGTGTATTCTCTTGACGATGGAAAATAGCTAATATCCATACGCTCGTTTTGCACACGGAGCATGTTTGCCACATCGCACCAATTTAAGGCTTTGCGCAAATCGGTCTCTACTTTTACGCCCAGTTTATCAATGTATTTTGGTATCAGTGTTTTGGGGCCACAAACCATGACGTTTGCGCCTTGCATTTGTAAAGCAAATATGTTTGAAAGCGCCACACGACTATGGAGAATATCGCCCACAATTACCACATTTTTTCCTTTTACCTCGCCAAGCTTTTCTCGGATAGAATATGAATCCAATAAAGCTTGTGTGGGATGCTCATGAGCCCCATCGCCCGCATTGATAATGCTGGCATTAACGTGTTTTGAAAGGAATACGCCTGCTCCTGGATTGGGGTGGCGCATCACGACCATATCTACTTTCATGGACAAAATATTATTGACCGTATCAATAAGCGTTTCCCCTTTTTTTACTGATGATTGTGATGCCGAAAAATTAATCACATCCGCAGACAATCGTTTTTCAGCCAGTTCAAATGATAATTTGGTTCTAGTAGAATTTTCAAAAAACAAATTGGCAATGGTAATATCTCGAAGCGAAGGCACTTTTTTAATCGGTCTGTTGATTACTTCCTTAAAATGATCGGCAGTTTCAAAAATAAGTTGAATATCTTGTTTGTTCAGATATTTGATTCCTAATAAGTGATTGACACTTAATTCGCTCATTTTTTAAGTTTAGAGTTTAAGGTTTAGGGTTTAGAATCGTTTCTAAAAACCCAAAACTTTTAATTATTCATTCTTATTTATTAATTAAATACACGGCGTCTTCACCTTCATTTTCTTGCCAATGCACTATCACTTTTTCTTTGTTTATAGCATCTACTTGGCGGCCTCTGTAATTGGGCTGTATGGGTAAATGCCTGCTGAACCGTCTATCTATCAAAGTCAGCAATTCTATTTCGTTCGGTCTTCCAAAAGATTGAATAGCTGTTAAAGCTGCCCTTATACTTCTGCCTGTATATAATACATCATCAATAAAAACGATGTCTTTATTTTCTACTATAAAATTGATTTTTGTGGTATTGGCTTCCAATGGTTTGTCCCCTCGCCTGAAATCATCTCTATAAAACGTAATATCAAGATGCCCTAAAGGAATATTCTTGATTTTATAATCTTTTTCAAGGATTTTGGCTAATCTGTTGGCTAAAAAAATCCCACGTGGCTGCAAGCCTATTAAAACCGTATTAGAAAAATCGTTGTGTTTTTCAATAAGTTGACAAGCCAATCGATGAAGAATGATGTTTACCTCTTTTGCGTTAAGTAAAACTTTTTGACTCATATAACTATCCAAACGTGTTTGGTGTACAAATGTAATGCAAAATTTTAGAAGTTAAAACCATTATTGTCAAACTTTATTTTTCCAGTTTAAGCCGCAGGATTTATGTTGTGTGTCACGCAAAATAAACCACTATGGATTTAAAATCCATAGTTTTAAAACAAAAGAATGAAATTCTTTCTTTGCGTTACTCTAGTATCCAGTTACCTTTCTCTGAATTGGGCTTACCCTTATGGTGTTCAAGATGTTCCTGAACCATCTCATCTGTTATCTTACCTGTACTCCACGCTCCATAACCAACAGCCCAAAGATGGCGACCCCAGTATTGCTTGTTCAACTTCGGAAACTCCTGTTGTAACATTCTTGATGACCGACCTTTCAACTTCTTCACCAATACACTTATACTTAAGGACGGGGGAAACTCAACATGCATATGAACATGATCCTTGCTTACAACACCCTTTAGGATTTGTACATTTTCAGAATCACATATCTGAATCAGTATGTCACGACATCGATGTTGAATATCTCCTTGTAAAACAGAATAGCGATATTTCATGGCCCAAACAATATGACAGCTTAAATTTGTTATTGAATGTGAATTCTTGCGATAATTTGACATATAACAAAACTAAAACATTTATAGAAACTAAAGTAGCTGCAATGAAATTGCAGGGTTTTAACCCTTAACTAGATAATAAATGGGTCATGCAAAGTCGCTAAGGCGCAAAGCTTTAACGCGATAGATATTCAAGGTTTTTTAGAAAATCAATAAATGGTTCATATTAAATTTTTCAATTTCCGCACTTTGCGGCTTTGCGTGAAAAAAAGCCATAAAAAAAGCCTCCAATTTATTGAAGGCTTTAGTTTATCAAATGGATATTAGTAAAAGACTATTTTTTAGCTTTAGTCGTTTTACCGTCCATTTTATCTTTAAGAGCCTGTAAAGCTTCATTGGCATCACCTAAAGTTGGTTTTGCTTCTGCAGCTTGAGCTTCTGCTTTCTTAACAGCAGCTTTTACGTTTGCAACTTCTTCAGCTTTAAATATAGCTGTATGAGACGCCACTACACGTTTAAACTCTTTATTAAATTCTATAATTTTAAATTCAGCTTTATCGCCTTTTTTAAGTTTGCTTCCATCTTCTTTTTCAAGATGACGAGCAGGTACAAAAGCAACGATATCTTCGTTAAATTCAACCGTAGCACCTTTATCAACCATTTCAGAGATTTCAGCTGTGTGAACAGTTTCTAAAGCGAAATCAGTTTCGTATTCATCCCAAGGATTTTCAGTAGTTTGTTTGTGTCCTAAACTTAATTTACGACCTTCAACATCCAACTCCAATACTACAACATCTAATTTATCGCCAACGGCACAAAACTCACTTGGGTGCTTGATTTTTTTGGTCCAAGATAAATCAGAGATGTAAATCAAGCCATCAATACCTTCTTCCAATTCAACAAAAACACCAAAGTTTGTAAAGTTACGAACGATACCAACATGCTTAGAACCTACAGGGTATTTACCTGTAATATCTGTCCATGGGTCTGGCGTGATTTGTTTGATACCAAG
>CAXBNH010000298.1:0-4177 GCA_963976905.1 uncultured Algibacter sp. | reverse complement strand
TGAGTATCTTTTTGCAATAAATACCTTCTTCGACCATCTTCATTTTTAGTGTGTTCCTTAAAAAAATAATAGGCAATCATTCCTGTGATTATAGTAGGAGTGGCATATAAAAACAGGTCTAAGATTCTTTGGGCATCCATGGGGTTAGGTAATTAGAATGGTTGTTTTGTAATTATGTAATACTGCAAAATTGTGACTGCGACTGGAAACTATCTAGCATCGCCCAAATATACGCAATCTTTTAAATGTTGCATGCTTTCAAATGGCACAGGCGTTTTATCGTACATATAGGTTCTATTTAATTCTGTTGAAAGGTTACGGTCATCTACATTAATTTCAATATCGCTCATTTTAAACTGGCATGGGTGTTCGTAACCTGCGGCATGGGTAATTTCTATCAATTCCTTTCTAAAGGTTTTAAAATATTGCGCCAAACGTTGTGATTTTAACGTGGGGTCTATGCCATTTTGTAGCCATTTATTTTGAGTAGCTACGCCGCTAGGGCAACGGTTGGTATGGCATATCTGTGCTTGAATACAACCAATGCTCATCATGGCTTCACGGGCCACATTGATACAATCGGCACCCATGGCGAATGCCATAGCAGCTTTGGCAGGAAAACCAAGTTTGCCGCTGCCAATAAACACGATACGTTCGGTAAGTTCTTTTTCTTTGAATAATTTGTATAAATCGGAAAAGCCGTAAACCCAAGGTAAAGATACATGGTCCGCAAAACTTGGAGGTGCTGCTCCGGTACCGCCTTCGCCGCCGTCAATGGTAATGAAATCCGGGCCTTTGCCTGTTTTCAACATGATGTTGGCAAGTTCTTCCCATTGTTCTAATTTGCCAATAGCCGCTTTAATACCTACTGGCAAACCAGTAGCCTCGGCTATTTTTTCAATAAAATCAACCATTTCTGGGATATTGGAAAACGCTTTATGGTTTGGAGGAGAGAGTACGTCTTTGCCAATTTCCACCCCTCTAATTTCTGCTATCTCGTGGGTTATTTTAGCTCCTGGCAACACGCCGCCTTTTCCAGGTTTGGCACCTTGCGATAATTTTACTTCTATGGCTCGAATGTATGGATTGTTTTCAGCTAAATCCACCATTTTTTCCATAGAAAATCCGCCGTCAATGGCACGAACTCCAAAATATCCAGTTCCAAAATGAAAAATAACATCGCCACCATGGCGGTGATATGGGGATAAGCCGCCTTCGCCTGTATTGTGGTAAGCTCCCGCAATTTTAACGCCTTTGTTTAAAGACTCTACCGCTTTAGCAGAAAGCGAACCAAAACTCATGGCAGATACATTAATTATGGATGCTGGCCTAAAAGGTTTTTTGCGTTTGTTAAATGCGCCCATCACCTTAGCGCAAGGCAAAAACGTTTGGTCAATCACGTTGGGGTGGTTGCCTTCAATTTTATAAGGCATCATCGCATTATTTATAAATATGTGCTGATGTGCGTAAATATCCCTGTCGGTACCAAAACCTTCGTAATTGTTTTCCTTTTTTGCCGAAGCGTAAATCCAGCCACGCTCAATTCTGTTAAAAGGCAACTCTTCTCTATTGTTTGCTACAAAATACTGGCGCATTTCTGGTCCGATGCTTTCTAATAGATACCGTAAATGTCCAACAATAGGAAAGTTGTGGCTAAGCGTATGCGCTTTTTGAAAAAATATATCGCGTAAAGCAATGAGTGCTAAAATGATTAAAATCCAGCCCCACCAGGCTATGTTTGAGAGGAAATCCAATAGGGTGTTCATGTAAAATTTGTTTTGATAAAGATATTTAAAATAAATTGTAATGAAACTTTTGATTGTATATCTTTAGCTTATGAATACAGGTTTTAAAAATAAAATTATTTGGGTAATAAGTGTGTTGGCTGTGCTTTTTGCAGCTATATTAATACTTAATTTCAGTCTGAAAAACAAGCTTAAAAAAATGTTTGACGACTTGCCCAAAACTGTGAAAATAGCGTATAAAGATATTTCTGTGAATGTGTTAAGCGGTCATGTGGGGCTTACAGAACCAGTGGTTTCTGTTTATGGGAAAACAACAAATCGCATCAATGCGAAGGTCGCATTAAAAAGTTTGGATTTGAACGGTTTTGGCTATTTCGACTATTTTTTTAATGATAAAATTGGTTTGGATGCGATTATGATCAATCAGCCAAAAATAACCTATTTCCATAATGATGCGGTAAAATCCAATTCTTATCTTGATGCATTTGGTAGCGGTCTGAAACAGGCTGTTGAAATTGAATCCATCCAAATTAAAGATGGAAATATTGAGATTTATAAGGTTTCCAAAGATTCTTTAATGTTAAAATCTGAAGCTATTGATTTTAATATCAGTATGCTTGAGATTGATCAGGCGAAAAATAGTAATCCCATAGTTTACAAAGATTTTAGCCTTATATGTGATAATCTGTTTTATATGATGAATGATTATGAAAACCTGTTCTTGGAACATGCGGATTTCAATTCAAAAGATTCAAAGGTTAGCGGTTTGTCCATAAAAACAAAATATTCAACAGATGAACTATCCCAGCGTATTTCAAAAGAGCGTGATTATTTTAATTTGAAAATAGATTCCGTGGTGATTAAAGATCAAGATTTCGGATTTAAACAGGATTCTTTGTTCTATTTTAAAAGCCAACGGATTGATTTTTATCAGCCTGATTTTAAAATATATAGAGATAAGTTAGTTGAAGATGATTTAAGTATTAAGCCATTGTATAGTAAGTCATTAAGGAATTTAGGGTTTAGTATAGATTTAAGTAATGTATTTTTGAAAAATGCTTCTATTGTTTATACTGAAAAAGTAAAAAATGATACGGAGGGAGGCCAACTTTTGTTTTCAAAATTAAATGCAGAAATTAAGAACTTAAGCAATCATTATAAAAATGGAGAAAACCTTGTTTCAATTGGTGTTGACGCTATTTTTATGGAAAACACGCCCATAAATGTGCAATGGGATTTTGATGTGAGCCATCTGGATGATGCCTTTGTTTTTAAAGCTGACATGGATGCGCTTAAGGCCGATGCCATGAACCAATTTATGGAACCCAATCTTAATGTGCGGTTGGAAGGCGAAATTGATAAAACGTATTTTACCATCAGTGGCGGTAATCATATAGCAAACATTGATTTGAAGTTGAAATATGACGATTTTGATGTTATTATTTTAAAACAAGATGGCAAAGAGAAAAACAAACTGCTTTCAAGTTTGGTAAATCTTTTTGTTTCTAAAGATAGCAAGAAAAAATCAGATTCAGACAGATTTAGGTACGGGACTAAGGAGGGCGTAGAAAGAGATCAAACAAAATCAGTGTTTAATTATTTGTGGCTAAATATAAAGGCAGGATTATTGAACGCCATGACAGGAGATGGCAAAGAAGATAAAAGTAATTAATATATAGCACACGTACTAAATCACTAATTTCACTAATATTAAAAAAAATCTTTAGATTTTCTATTCGTGCTAATCATTTTTGAATATTCGTTTAACGAATTCAAAATGAGCTTATCTCGTTTATTCTTGTTAATTAGTGGAATTCGTGGTAAAAAAATAGGATTGCTGAAGTCATTATGTTCATAATTATTAATAAAGCCAACCTAATAAAAGCGTAACATTGGTTAATTTCACGACTTAAAATGAAAATGAATTGGAGAAATATTTAAGTCAGTTAAACGAAGCGCAATTAGAGCCCACCATCCAAAAGGATGGTCCCATGATAATCATTGCCGGTGCAGGTTCCGGAAAAACCCGTGTATTAACGTATCGCATTGCTTATTTGATGAGCCAAGGCGTGGATCCTTTCAATATTTTATCGTTGACTTTTACCAACAAAGCGGCACGCGAAATGAAAGAGCGTATTGCCGTTATTGTGGGTGCCAGTGAAGCAAAAAATCTGTGGATGGGCACGTTTCACTCGGTATTTGCTAAAATTCTGCGTATTGAAGCCGATAAGTTGGGCTATCCTAGTAATTTCACAATTTATGACACCCAAGATTCCGATAGGTTGATAGCCTCCATCATCAAGGAAATGAACCTTGATAAAGATATTTATAAGTACAAAGCGGTTCGCTCTAGAATTTCTTCCTATAAAAATAGCTTGATTACGGTACGTGCTTATTTTCAAAATCCAGAACTTAAAGAAGCCGATGCCATG
>CAXBNH010000297.1:0-4206 GCA_963976905.1 uncultured Algibacter sp. | reverse complement strand
GAAGCGTTACGTTTCATGGCTGCCATTAATACGGGCAAAGCCATGGTTAAAACATCCTGTGTCTTGTTTTGGGGTTGGTTGGTTTGATTGGAAACACCGCTAATAATGGTTTTCCCTAAATCGCTGTTCAATACATCTAAAATTCCTGACATGGTTTTATATATTATGTTTAATTAATAAGATTGAAAAAAATGATTGTTCAATGTACAAAAAAAGTCCTAACCTTTTAAAGTTAGGACTCCAATATACCTTATCGGTCACAATTATTTGATATTTATCCTAGAATGCTGATGATTTGTTCCGCTAATTCTGTTCCAATTCTATCTTGTGCCTCGTTTGTTGCAGCACCGGTATGTGGTGTTAATGATAACGCAGAATTCATCAATAATTGAATTTCTGGTTTTGGTTCGTTTTCAAAAACATCTAAAGCAGCTCCAGCTACTTTTCCGCTTTCAATAGCTTTAACAAGTGCTACTTCATTTATAACTCCACCACGTGCAGCATTGGCAATAACAACACCTTTTTTCATTATATTGAATTCTGCCTCATCAATAACGTACTCTTTTTGGGCAGGCACGTGCAATGTGATAAAATCAGCTTGTTTTAAAACATCTTCTTTAGAAATGGTTTTAATTTCGAAGTTCACTTTTTGACCATCAAAAAATTCCAATTCCAAATTGGCATTTTCTAAAAATGGGTCAAAAGCAATCACTTTCATACCAGCTCCTAACGCTACTTTTGCTGTGGCTTGACCAATACGGCCAAAACCTAAAACGCCTAAAGTTTTTCCTTTAAGCTCAGTACCTTTTGCATACGCTTTCTTTAGGCCTTTAAAGTTGCTGTCGCCTTCAAGTGGCATTTGTCTGTTGGATTGGTGTAAAAAACGTGCTATGCCGTAAAAATGTCCGAATACCAATTCAGCCACCGAATGCGAAGAAGACGCTGGTGTATTTATAACACTAAGACCTTTTTCTTTGGCATATTCCACATCAATATTGTCCATACCAACACCGCCGCGACCAATGATTTTTAATCCTGGGCAGGCATCAATCAAATCTTTACGTACCGTTGTTGCACTACGCACCAATAAAACGGCTATATCTTTTTCGTTTATGTAGTTAATCAATTGCTCTTGGGCTACTGTGGTAGTGATTACGTCGTAACCGCCTTTTTGTAGCGCGTCAATTCCGCTTTGTGAAATACCGTCGTTTGCTAATACTTTCATGCTTTAAGTTTAAAGTTGAAAAGTTTAAAGTTTAAAGTTGCGTGAACTTTTAAATATTAAACTTTATATTAAATTTTTATTTTTCTGTCATTGCGAGGAAGTATGACGTGGCAATCTCTTGATGAGATTCCTTTACTTCGTTCGGAATGACGATTAATTATTATGCTTTACTTTCTAATTCGCTCATTACTTCAACAAGTGCTTTCACACTGTCAATAGGTAAGGCATTGTACATAGATGCTCTGTAACCTCCAACACTTCTGTGCCCATTAACACCGCTGATACCGGCTTCTTTTAGCATGGCTTCAAAGGTGTCTTTTAGGTTTTCGTTTTCTAAAGTGAATGTGGCATTCATCAATGAACGGTCTTCTTTGGTCGCAAATCCTTTAAATAATGGATTCAAATCAATTTCAGAATACATCAATCGTGCTTTCTTTTCATTCTCTTTTTCAATACCCGAAATACCGCCAAGATTTTTCAACCATTCTAAAGTCAACATGGAAGCGTAAACAGGAAATACGGGAGGTGTATTAAGCATACTGCCACTACCAATGTGTTTTTTGTAATCCATGATAGATGGAATGTTGCGCGATACTTTACCAAGAATATCTTCTCTTACAACCACAAGCGTTGTTCCCGCTGGGCCCATATTTTTTTGGGCGCCTGCGTATATTAATCCGAATTGAGAAAAATCCAATTGACGAGAAAAAATATCGCTACTCATGTCGCATACCATTGGTATTGGCGAGTTAGGGAACGATTTTATTTGCGTACCAAAAATGGTATTGTTTGAGGTGCAATGAAAATAATCATATTCTGTAGGAATGTCATATTCCTTAGGGATGTAGTTGAAATTAGCATCTTTTGAAGAGGCTACTTCGTAAATATCGTCTAAAACTTTAGCTTCTTTGATGGCTTTTTCACTCCAAGCACCTGTGTTTAGATAGCCAGCTCTTTTTTCCAAAAGGTTCATGGCAACCATTAAAAACTGTGTGCTTGCGCCACCTTGTAAAAATAATGCTTTATAACCTTTACCTTCTAAACCTAACAGCTCTAAAACTAAAGCTCTCGCTTTTTCCATAATATCAACAAAATCCTTGCTTCTGTGTGATATTTCAATTAAAGATAATCCGCTGCCATTGTAATCAAGAACAGCTTCAGAAGCTTTCATTAATACTTCTTGTGGTAAAATACTTGGTCCTGCACTAAAGTTATGTTTTTTCATCTATGATATAAAATTCAAAGTTGCTAATTAATTGTATATTTTTAGGTATAAAATCGATATTTTTTTACTAAATTTTTATTAAAAAAGAAATGGAATCTATCCCATCGGCATAATCCCAAAGTTCTGGTTTCTGGGTATTTCCAAAAGCAATTTCTTTGCGGTCAAAATCTTTAGATACAATACATTGAATGTTGTTCTTTTCTGCTTCGAGTGTTTTCTTTAATTCGTTTTCAGATTCATAATATTCATAAAAAACCGTAGCAATGGGCGATGAAAAACTTTTATCTTCTTTTATCATTAAAAACCCATTTTCAAGCATATCAAATTCGCTCATTAAATACACGGCTTTGTTATAGTCATAGTTATTGGCATATTTCGCCGTATCTATGATGGGGTGCCAATGGTACATGGCTTCAAAAAATGCATTGAAATCATAGTTTTTAGGGACATATAATTTGGAAACATTTCGGCATCCCAAGCCGTAATACCTAAAAATATCTTCAGATAGCAGTTTGAGTTCCTCGTGGGTTTCGTTGCCCGTTAATACTGCTACAGAATTTCTGTTGTTTCTTATAATGGATGGTTTTCCTTTAAAATAATATTCAAAATAACGCTTGGTATTATTGCTTCCTGTGGCTATTACGGCATCAAATTCTGTCATTTTTTCTTCTGTAAAAGTAATGGTCCCTTTAAATTCGGGTTCAACATATTCCAGATATTTTGCCAAAAATGGGAGCAAATGTTTGTCTTTTGAAGCTTGTTTTACAATCACATGGTGCCCACTTATCAATACCGATAAAAAATCGTGAAACCCAACCAGCGGAATGTTCCCCGCCATAATAATGGCCACTTTTTTTGGGTTGATTTCTGATACATTATAAGGTTTCAGCCAAGTTTCAAGGTTTTCTTGGGTAAGTAGTTTGTGCCAACCGTCCAATGCAAACAAGATGTTTTCTTGGGTAAACCAATCATTATGTTCTTGGGTAATTTTGAGTTGGTGCTTAAAGCCATCAAAGAACAAATCGTTATAAAGAACATTTTCTTTTTTCTCAATAACCCCGTTGGAAAATTGCCCTAAAAAGGCGCCTAAATTTGAGAAAGCATTAATTCTTTGATGTAAATCCATTCTGAATTTGGTTATGAATAGTTTTGGCGTTATTTTTGCAACAGCAAATTTAAGGAAACTCACATAGAGTTCTTTAATTTTAAAAGATAAAATTACTATGGCAATTATTATAACAGACGAATGTATAAATTGCGGTGCTTGTGAACCAGAGTGCCCTAACACAGCGATATATGAAGGCGCAGACGATTGGCGCTATAAAGATGGCACCAGTTTATCGGGTAAAGTGGTGTTGACCAACGGTGCCGAAGTAGATGCTGAAGAGGCCCAAGAGCCTATAAGTGATGAAGTTTACTACATTGTTCCAGATAAATGTACCGAATGTAAAGGTTTCCATGACGAGCCACAATGTGCTGCGGTTTGCCCAGTAGATTGTTGTATTCCGGATGATGACCATGTGGAAACTGAAGAAGAACTTTTGGCAAAGCAACGTTTTATGCACCCAGAAGGCTAATTATAAATATATAATTAAAAATGAATAATGAATCCTGAGCTGCTAGCTTGGGATTTTTTGTTTGTTGATTTATTAGAGATTTGGCTAATAAGAATTTGTTGTATATTTATTTTTGATGACATAGAAGTGATTTAAACTTTTTCAATTCGTTAAATAATTGTTTTTTTTTTTTTTTTTTT
>CAXBNH010000296.1:0-4216 GCA_963976905.1 uncultured Algibacter sp. | reverse complement strand
CAATTATTAAAAATAAAGGATAAGCTACCTGATATTATTTTATTAGATTTGATTTTTCAATGATTTCATCGACAACTTCTAAGCCGAATTTATGTTCAACCAATTCTAAAAACTCTGTAAATACAATACCTTTCATTTATGCTTTAATTAATTCGTTAATACTCCAATATGCCAATACCTTTTCAAGTTTAGAAACATAGTCTTCATATTTTAAGGGTTTTAAAATATAACCTGCAATGCCAATTTTATAACATTCCAACACATCTTTTCTGTTACTGGAAGTTGTTAGGATAATGGTAGGAATATATTTAAGTGTCTCATCACTTTTTAGAATTTTCAAAAACTCTATCCCATTTATTTTAGGCATGTTCAAATCTAATAAAATAATATCAGGTAGCTTATCCTTTATTTTTAATAATTGTAAGGCCTGCTCTCCATTCTTGGCCTCTTGTATATTATAGGAAGTTTCCAGTTTATTAACGGTCCTGTTCATTTTCATGGTTTCCACGACGTCGTCTTCAATGAACAGAATTGAAAGTTTATTTGGCATTTATGTTTAACTAAAGCGATTAATACCATATAAAAATCCGCCAAATTTGACTATAAATAACCTAAATTTCGATAAACATGTGGTTTAGTGTCGACGAATGAAAAAAAAGTGTCGACGAATGATATTTGCTTTTTTAAATTATTGATGCATTAAGCCATTAACATAAATTTATTTTTTTTGATTGGTCATTTGAAATACTTTGGGATAATTGAATAATTTTTAATTGCACATCCATTTTTACTTTAACGTACTTTTGCAACCTTTCCAGAGTATACTTGTCTTTAGAAGCTAAATTCGCTAACTGGTTTTCTATAGTCAAAATAAACTCAAGATGCCTTAAATTACTGTTGAGTTCTTTTCGCATTAATTCTATTTTAGTATTAACAATTTCAGCCTTCTTATTTAATTCAGTTGTTGAATCAATTTTCAAACCTTCCATTGCTCTTTTAGAAACACTTATATTAATATCGGGACTGTTAAATAAATCAGCATCTTTTTCTTCGGCTATGTTTTTATTTGTATTATTAAAAAAAGACGCTTGAACTAAACCCATTAAAAGGTTCTCTTTTTCCAAGAAAAAAATAAGATAGCTTATTATAATTGATAAGGAAAGGATGATTAGGTTAGACATGATTACAATTATTAAGAATTAGACTTTAAATATGAGCTCTTTTGTCATATTGCTGGTATAAATTTAAGTTCAATATTCAAAATGATTAATCAATAATCGATGGAATGTAAAGTAAGTGTCGGTGAATGGTAGTTTATTGAAGTTGTATTTTAAACTGTTTCATAATGATTACTTAGTTTTTAATATTTCCTATTCAAGAAATTCTTTTTGGAGCAAGAGTAGTAACACCCAAGTATACTGTAGACCTAGCTTAGCGCAGATTAGTTTTGTGTTTCTTGGTTTTTGAAGAATCTCAGCTTAGCGCGCGCACCAATAATACGAATTTAGTTTTAAAATGTCGTATTGATAATTTGAATTATTTTTTGTTCAGATGATTTAGAAAATATAAGCATAGCCTTAGCTACGGTTAAATTTTATCTCGAAATATGGGCGAAAAAGAAACAAATTATATGCGACATCTTATGGTTAAATTGGTATTATCCACTGATAACGCCAAACCATACCTTCTGGAGGGTTCTTTTATACTTTTTCCCTATTATTGGCTTCTTTACAAGGATTTAAAGTCAACACACAAATTATAAAAATTAAACAGTTCTTTAAAACTTTCATTTGTTAATCATTTAAACCTCCGCGATCGTAAATTTAAGAATTGTGGTCGAAGAGTAGTTGTCATTTTCCTTTAGTATTGTGGAAGGAAAATGTGCTTGGTTTGGTGAGTCTGGAAAGTGTTGAGGCTCCAGACAAAACGCTGATCGAGAAAGATATGACATTCCTTTTTTGCCCACGACCGTACCATCCAATGAATTGCCTGAATAAAATTGAATTCCAGGTTCATCAGTATAAACTTCCATCGTTCGACCACTTTTTGGATGAAATACTTTAGCTGCAAAACTTACTTCTTTTGCATTTCTATTTGATTTATTTAGTACATAATTATGATCATAGCCTCCACCAAACATTAACTGCTCATCCAAACCATTGATATCCTTTCCTATTTCTTTTTTAACTGTGAAATCAAAAGCTGTGTTTTTTACGGCAACTAATTTCCCTGTTGGAATCAGTGTTTTATCAACTGGAGTATAATTATTAGCATTAATAACCAATTGATGGTCAGTGATTGTTCCATTACCTTCGTCCGCAAGATTGAAATAGGAATGATGGGTCAGGTTAATAATGGTCGTTTTATCTGTAGTTGCGTAATATTTGATCTGTAATTCATTGTCATCGGTTAACATATAATTGACACGAACATCTAAATTACCTGGGTATCCTTCTTCCAAATGAGGAGAGATTCTTCTAAATTCAATCTGGTTTTTACTAATTTGATTTGCTTCCCAAACAACGTTGTGGAACCCCTGAGATCCACCATGCAAATGATGAAGACCGTTGTTTTGATGCAATGTGTATTTTTTGGAATCAATAGTCAATTTTCCATTATTTATTCTATTGGCGTACCTTCCAATGATGGCGCCAAAATAGGGTTCTTTTGAATTTAAATACCCCTCCAAATTGGAATACCCTAGCACAATATCCTCTAGTTTACCCGATTTATCCGGAACAAACAATGACACCAAGCGTTGACCAAAGTTGGTAAAAACTGCCTCTAAACCATGTGCATTGATCAATTGGTAACAGTTGGTTTGTTGACCCATTACCACATGCTTAAAGGCATTTTTATCCATTTGTTTTGACATTGACAATCCTTTATTTGTCCCAAAGATTTTCCATTTCTTCCAAGGTCTTACCTTTTGTTTCAGGAACAAATTTCAAAACAAAAAACATGGCCAATAAACTCATTAGACCATAGACCCAGTATGCAAAACCATGATTGAATTTTTCACTTAAAAAGGTATTATCGTCCATCATAGGGAACGTTAACGACACCAAATAATTGGCAACCCACTGGGCAGCAACAGCAATTGCCATTGCTCTTCCCCTAATCTTGTTCGGGAAGATTTCTGACAGCAATACCCAGGTTATAGGACCCCAACTCATAGCAAAACTAGCGACATAGAGCATCATACAAAATAGTGCGAACAATCCTGTAGATTCGGCAAAGAAAACAATTCCCAAAGCGAACATCGCAACGGACATGCCAATGGCACCGATGACCATCAAAGGTTTTCTTCCATATTTATCAACGGTTTTTATGGCGATAAATGTAAATGAGAAATTTACAATTCCAACCAGGACAGTCATCAACAATGCGCCATCTGTGGCGGAATCCATTTTCTTGAAAATTTCTGGCGCATAATATAGTACCACATTGATGCCCACAAACTGTTGAAATATAGAGAGCATTATCCCAATAAAAATGACCAGTTTCCCATAAGAAAAGAGTTTCCCAGAATGTTGGATCAAGGTACTTTTAATTTGTGTTAAGATGACTTTGGCTTCTTCTGCACCACTTACTTTAGTCAAAACCTCTAAAGCCTTATCTGGTTTGGATAGAAGCATTAAAGATCTTGGGGTATCGGGCACAAAAAACAAAAACATCAAAAACAATCCTGCAGGTATGACTTCTGAAGCAAACATCCATCTCCAACCTATATCGTTTAACCATATATCAGATCCTCCCCCTCTTGAAATAAAATAATTAACGAAATAAACCACCACAAATCCAAATACGATGGCCAATTGGTTCATGGAAACTAATCTTCCACGCTTATTTGCAGGTGCAATTTCTGCAATGTAAAGCGGAGACAACATGGAAGCTAATCCTACCCCAATACCACCGAGTATTCTATAAATTATAAAATGTGTTGCAAATGTATGATCCCCCTCACCGATTGGTCTAAAGAACATTTCGGGCATTGACGAACCCAAAGCGGATATCAAGAATAATGTGGCCGCTATTATAAGCCCGATTTTCCTCCCAAATTTTTTACTGATAATTCCTCCAGAAATGCCCCCAATGATACAGCCAATTAAAGCACTGGACACCAAAAATCCTTTAAATGCATTTGCTGCAGTTTCTTCCAGACCTCGAGGTATCACAAAAAAACTATCGAGTGAGCCTACGGTTCCTGATATCA
>CAXBNH010000295.1:0-4238 GCA_963976905.1 uncultured Algibacter sp. | reverse complement strand
AACACAAATATCCACAACCCTTTTATTTTTATCTAAAAAAAGTCAAGATGACTTCTAATATTAAATTCTCTAAGAGCCTTTGTTTACAAGGCTTTTTTTATAAGACTGATGTAGGTCAGTCTATTTGTTCCTCATTTGCTAATTTTTTTTTATGTGGCTGATTCACATCATTCACAAACCTCTTTATGCGCCATACTTTAGCTTCATTATTAAAAGCAAAAGCCATGGAACTCAAAACCCTGACATTAGAGAAAGTAAACAGCCATAATAAAAGTAGTTTTCTTGTGAAAATGTGCATCGATCCATTGCAACTGGAAGGGATCATATTCGTGGGAAAACAATCAAGTTCATTTTTATTAAACTTTACGCTGCTAGTAAAACTACCACATGAACAATTAAAAGATGAAGCATTTAAAATAAAGCTGAAAAGAAAATTGGGAAAGAATGTAAAAACAGGATATTTCAATAATCCTACCATTGGTATAGTGTATTGTGCAGGGCCTTTAACACAACTGTTTTTGGAAGAAATAAACGGTAGTGTGTTGGGAGCTATGCAAACTGGGGTAGAAGGTATTTTAAGAGGTCTGGATGTAGATAAAGAATGTGCCACAGTATCTACTGAAAAATTGGCCAAAGGCCATTATATGCTAATAGTAAGTGGCGATCCCAATGATATTTCAAAACTAAAGCTTCAATTAGGTAATAATTGCCAAGATTAAAAGTATAAAAAGTGACAATAATATATAACCAAAAATGAAAACAACTGAGATTAATTACACAGAATGCTTGTCTCATTTAAAAGGAAACAAATTATTTAAACATCTTAATGAAGATGCCATGGTGTCATTATTAGGCTGCTTTAACTACAAAAAATGGAAAAAAAGCACCGCGTTTTTTCATGCAGATGGTATCGCCAACAACTTTTTTATCATTTTGTCTGGACGCTTAAAAAGTTACCATATAGACTTGAACAAAGACAGAGAATATACAGTATCTCTATTGGGGAAAAATGATGTTACCGATGTTTTGTCATTGCTCGATGGTGCGGAACACGATATAAATTTTGAAGCTCTGGACGATATTGAGGTGCTATGTACCACAAATATTAAAATGCGTGCATGGATGGAAATTCACCCAGAAATCTATAAATCCTTTATGCCGTATATGGCAAACCGTATGCGTGTTTTAGAGGCAAGTTTAACAGATAATGTTCTGGCAGATATACCGACACGGTTGGCCAGATTCTTTATGGCCAATACAGACGAAAACAAAAAATTAATAAATATCAACGATCTATCGCATGATGAGTTGGCAAACTTAATAGGCTCAACTAGAGCTGTTGTTAACCGCCATATTCAACACTTCAAAGAAGCAGGTATTATTGAGGTCGAAAGAAAACATACGTATATAAAAAACTTTCAATTACTGTCACAACGTGTTTACGAATCTAATTATTATTAAAGTTATATTAAAAAAACAGTAAGTGCTACCTAAGTAGCATATGGTTGATAATTAGCACAGTAGATTTACAATAGAATTCAAATATTAAGAATTATAACAAATTAAAAATAATTATTAACACTTAAAATTTATTACAAATGAAAAATTTTTTAATCGGTTTATGCTTTTTGGGTCTAACCAGCTCAGTTTTTGCACAAGATGTTTTATTTACTGCTAAAGTAAAAGAGGAAAAAGTTCCAGAAGTTTTGGTTACTTCAGTAAAAAAAGATTTTAAGGATTACTCGGTAACAGAGTACGATGCCATTCCAATTACTTTAGTGGAGGACAACGTTATTATTGATAAAAACAAATTCTCAGATGATTACGATGAAGATTACGATACTTTTGTTGTTTCCCTTAGAGGGAAAAACGGATATATTGACGCTACCTATGACGCCAATGGTAAATTAATCAGTACTAGTGAGCGAATGAAAGACTCCGAATTACCAATGGCGGTTTCTCAATCCGTGGTTAAAAATTTCCCAGGTTGGTCCATCATTAAAGATGTGTATTTGACCACCCATAACTTACAAGATGGTAAACAGAGAAAACACTACCGTGTAGAAATTGAAAAAGACCACAAAAAATCACATCGGTTTTGATTTACGTCTTTTTTTGTTCATAATTATTGATTTGCAGATTTAACCAAACCTTGGCTGCCACTTAAAGATTAATAGCCATAATGCTTTTACAATGCGATTCTTGGAACAATAATTTCAAGGAAAACATTAAAAAACAATTATTAACAATAAAAATTTATAAACATGAAAAGCACAAATCTATTAGCCGTTTTAATCATTGCAACCTTATTTGTGGGTTGTAAAGAAAATGAAGCAAAAAAAGAAGCCATTACAAATGAAGTTGTTGAGGAAGCATTTGCTCACGAAGTACCAATAGCCTCCGATCATTATTTTAGCAAGGCCTTAATGTCAATCAAGGAAAAAAAACGTCAACAGGCTTCAGAGCAAATCATACAGGGTGTTGACGCACTTTTAACTGAAGGAAAAGATGTTTCAGGATTGGACAAACTCAATCTTGAGATAGCAATAGACCAATTAAGGAATATTGCTGGAAAGTTAGATGATAATTTTGATGTGAACGAACGTGATTATAAAGAAGCAGTTGCCAATGCCGAAATAAATATTGCCCATAACTATTAAGCAACAGACGATGTTTTGATATTAGTAACTAAAGACAAACTAGATGAGAACAATTTGCATAAAGTTTTTGATTATAACTTTAAAAGTTTAGAGACAGGTACTGAAAAACTAGAAGGTACTGCCAAAAAAGAAGGAGAAAAACTGAAAACTGAGGCCAAAAAGCTAAAAGAAGATTATGAGGCTTGGAAAAAAAGAGTTCATGAACATAATAAAAAGACAGAAGCCCATTTTAAAACCCACCAACCAGAATATTTATATCCTTATTACATGTTTTGATCACTAGAGCCTATTTAAGAATTTGTGATTATAATTCTTAAATAGGCTCTAGCCGTAATGGAAATGATTTTTCTTTAAAATAGTCGGTAAATTTAAAAAAGGGAGATGCTTAAAAGATGGTTAAATTTTAAAAAATCGTAAATATTACGGAATGTTACTTAAGTAGTATTGGTCACTTTGTATTATAACGCTACTTTTTTGATTGATGAATGATTAGTCATTTTTCTGAGGATTGATTAATAGCGGAGAGGAGGTCGCTTTTAAAATAGTTATGAACTGTCATCTAAATAACAAAAAAACTGCATGAACCTTGATTACTTCAACAAAAACTCCTTCAAATCCTCATAAGTAGAAATCGTAGCCGCCACCTTTTCTCTTCCCATAACCGCTTGAATTTGCTCTGGTAATGGTTGTTCTTTTTTGATAACAGCTTCTACCACATCTAAAAATTTGGTTGGATGTGCGGTTTCTAAAAACACACAATGTGCCTTAGGGTTTTCTTTTAAATAAGCTTTGCAGCCTAAATACCCAACTGCACCGTGTGGATCTGCCACATAGTTGTAATTATTGTAAATTTCCAACATGGCTTCTTTAGTTTCGTCATCAGAAAAACTGTATGAGGACACATTTTCTTTTAAGGTCTCAAAATTGTTTTTGTAGATTTCTTGAATGCGGATAAAGTTGCTTGGTGCGCCTACATCCATAGCGTTACTGATGGTTTGTACCGAAGGTTTGGGCTCGTATAATTGAGAAATCAAATATCTGGTTACTACATTATTGGCATTGTTTGATGCTACAAAATGATGAATGGGCAAGCCTAATTGTTGCGCCATCATACCGGCACAAACATTCCCGAAATTACCAGAGGGCACAGAAAAAACAATATTTTCATGCTTTTTATGCAATTGTTTGTAAGCAAACATAAAGTAGAACAATTGCGGCAACCAACGTGCCACATTAATAGAGTTTGCAGAGGTCAATTGCATTTTGCTGGTCAAACTTTCATCTAAAAAAGCAGTTTTTACCATGGCTTGGCAATCGTCAAACGTACCGTTTACTTCCAATGCTTTTATATTTTGTCCAAGCGTGGTCAATTGCTTTTCTTGAATATCGCTTACTTTTCCGCTAGGGTACAGAATAACCACATTCACACCTTTAACGCCTAAAAAACCATTGGCAACGGCACCACCCGTATCACCAGAAGTAGCTACCAAAACGGTTACATCTCTATCATTATTTTGATTGAAATAGCCTAAACAACGTGCCATAAAACGGGCGCCAATATCTTTAAATGCCATGGTT
>CAXBNH010000294.1:0-4245 GCA_963976905.1 uncultured Algibacter sp. | reverse complement strand
TATGGAAACAGGTACGAATTTGGTAATATCGTCAGGTGTAATAATCACGCCACACGCATGAATTCCCGTATTTCGTACTGAACCTTCTAAGGTTCTTGCCAGATTTACGGTTTCGGCCTGCAAATCGCTACCTTCAGAAATATTTAATAGTTCGTTGACTTTTTCTAAATCTTCCGCTCGGAACTTGCTGGCCAATTCTTTTTCTGAAAGTCCAAAAATCTTCCCGAGCTTAGACATGGTAGGAATGAGTTTCGCAATTCTATCTGCATCAAATAAAGGTAAATCCAGTACACGCGCCGTATCTCGAATGGACGATTTTGCCGCCATGGTGCCATAGGTAATGATTTGTGCTACTTGGCTGCTGCCATATTTATCGATAACATATTGCATGACACGACCACGGCCTTCATCATCAAAATCAATATCGATATCGGGCATGCTCACACGGTCTGGATTCAAGAAACGCTCAAAAAGCAAATCGTACTTAAGCGGGTCTATATTGGTAATCCAAAGACAATAGGCGACCACCGAACCGGCTGCCGAACCACGTCCAGGCCCAACCGACACATCCATATTTCGGGCTTCGCGGATAAAATCCTCAACAATCAAAAAATAACCAGGGTACCCTGTGTTTTCAATAACGCTCAGCTCAAAATTCAATCGCTCCGTCACTTCTTCGGAAAGCGTTTCGCCGTAGCGTTTTTTGGCACCTTCAAAAGTAAGATGCCTTAAATAGGCGTTTTCACCACGTTTACCACCATCGGCTACATCTTCTTCATGTTTAAACTCATCTGGAATTCCGAAAGCCGGCAATAACACATCACGTGCCAATTGATAGGCTTCCACTTTATCGACCACGTCTTGCACATTGGAAATCGCTTCAGGCACATCCTTAAACAATTGTTTCATGGCATCGGGCGACTTGAAATAGTATTCCTGATTTGGCAATCCGTAACGGTACCCGCGTCCTCTTCCTATGGGTGTGGCTTGTTTTTCACCATCTTTTACACACAGTAAAATATCATGTGCATTGGCATCTTCTTGCTTTTGGTAATAGGTATTATTTGAAGCTATTAATTTAACATCATGCTTTTTCGCAAGCTTTATCAAGGTTGGATTGACCCGATTTTCATCTTCTTGATTGTGGCGCATCAACTCCACATACAAATCATCTCCAAAGGCTTCTTTCCACCAAATCAAAGCTTCTTCTGCTTGATTTTCGCCAATATTCAACACTTTACTTGGTACTTCGCCATATAAATTCCCAGTCAGCACCATCAAATCTTCTTTGTACTGCTGAATGAGTTTTTTATCAATTCGAGGCAAATAATAAAAGCCATCCACAAAGGCGTGTGATGAGAGTTTTGCCAGATTATGATAGCCATTTTTGTTTTTGGCAAGCAACACAATTTGATAGCCGTTGTCTTTTCTCGATTTATCGGTGTGGTCTTCACAGACAAAAAATTCACAACCAATAATCGGTTTTATTTCTTTGACCGCAATGGTTTCTCCAGTTTCTTCAGCAGCCTTTATTTTGGCTTTTACACCACTATTATGACGGTTAACGGCATTTACAAAATGAAATGCCCCCATCATATTGGCATGGTCTGTAAGCGCTACGGCTGGCATATTATATTGGGCGGCAGCGGCAACAATATCTACCACACCCATGGTGGATTGCAGTACCGAAAACTGCGAATGGTTATGCAAATGCACAAATTCCACATCGGCTAAATCAGATACATTTTGTTTGATTTCTTCGGAAGAAATACTTGTGCCTTTCGCTTTTTTGATGCGCTCTCGGATTTTTGCACTCTCTTGTTTAAGATTGATGTGCTTTAACCCAATAAGGGAAATCTTGACCGGGTTTTTGGCTTTAAAATTCTGAAAATAATCAGGCTGGACATCCAACTGTTCTTTCGTGTATTCGCCCAAACGCAGCAATTCAAAAAAGCAACGCGTTGTAGCCTCCACATCGGCGGTGGCGTTGTGGGCCTCGTCAAACGGCTCATCAAAAAGATGTTCGTGCAATTCGGTCAAAGTTGGCAATTTAAACTTGCCGTAACGCCCCCCAGGAATTTGACATAAACTCGCCGTGTGCTCCGTACAGGTATCTAAAACGGGGAGTTCTTGTAATGGATTTTCAACATTGCCACGTACAAACTCGGCACCCATAATGTTCAAATCGAACTTCACATTTTGCCCAACCACAAATTTGGTTTTTGTTAAAGCGGCATTAAATTTTTCTAAAACTTCAGCCAACGGCACACCTTGCTCTTGAGCCAATTCGGTTGAAATACCATGGATTTTCTCGGCATCATACGGAATATTAAACCCATCTGGTTGCACCAGATAATCTTGATGGTCAATACAATTCCCCAGACCATCATGCAATTGCCATGCAATTTGAATACATCGTGGCCAATTATCGGTATCTGTAATGGGAGCATCCCAACGTTTTGGCAATCCTGTGGTTTCGGTATCGAAAATTAAGTACATTCTTAAGGTTTAGAAGTTTGATGCTAAGTCGCTTAGAAAAACGGAAACTTAGTCAATAAAAATACATAGAATTTATACTCTTTTATTGGGAAGTTGTAAAGAGTTTTGAACAAAAAGAGCAGCCCTTTCGAGGAATCGAAAGGGCTGCGTCCAAACTAACCAAACTAACTAACTTTATGAAATTTACTATTTTTACTTTTTCTTTATGAACAATTAAGTAATTGTCGTTTTTATCTTTCTCAATGTGAATCAAAAATCTTGTTATTGTTTCACTTTAACACTACAAATATACCAAGTAGATTCCTTTCGCTAAAACAGTTTAACAGGGCTTTGTGAAGAATTTAAGAATCATTAACACTTATGTCTAAATTTTAAGATATTTTAGCATAAATTCGTTCTATAAATTTAACTTTATGAAAATCAAATATCTCTTTGTACCATTCATCATATTGACTTTTTCAAGCTGCAAGACCCAAAACAAACCTCTATATGTAGGCACTTATACAAACGGTAAAAGCGAAGGCATTTATAAATTGGAATTCAACACCAAAACAGGGGTGTTGAGCAACAAACTATTGGCTGTTGCTATCGAGAACCCGTCATTCATTTCATTTTCTCCAAACAGACAATACATGTATGCCGTTGGCGAAGGCAAAACCAGTGCTATAACCGCCCTTAAAGTAAAAAAAGACGGACTGCTGGAATTCATAAATACCCAAAGCAGTAACGGCAACGGCCCGTGCCATGTTTCCCTAAATAAAACAGGAGATAAAGCGGTGGTTTCAAATTATGGTGGCGGTACGTTTTCAATTTACACAGTCAATAAAAATGGCAGTTTGAACAAAGCGTACCAAGTTTTTGACCACAATGCAGAAAATAAAAAATCGCATGCGCATTCTGCACAATTTTATAAAAACGATTTGTTTGTATCCGATTTGGGAAGAAATGGTTTATACCAATACATCCTAAAGGTTGATTTATATACGCTTAAAACATCATCTATCATAGAAATGCCCAACAACCCTGGCCCAAGACATTTCGCATTGAGCAAAAATGGCGAATTCATTTATATCATTAATGAATACGGAAATTCTATTGTATCTGTTAAAAGAACAAATGAAGGTTTTCAGAAAATTGATGAAGACACAACCTTAGATGACAACTTTAATGACAAAAGCTTTTGTGCCGATATCCATTTATCAAAAGACGAACGTTTTGTATATGGTTCAAACCGTGGAGAAAACTCCATAACGGTATTTAAAAGAAACACCAAAACAGGCACTTTGGAAAAAATCCAAAATATAGCGGTTCATGGCGACTGGCCACGAAATTTCACATTGGATCCTACAGGAAAATTTTTATTGGTGGCCAACCAAAAAAGCGATAATATTTCTGTGTTCAAAAGAGACATCAACACAGGAAAACTGGATTTTTTAAACACCACAGACCTGCCATCACCGGTTTGTCTTTTGTTTTAATATTTAATCAACAAATAAAGTATTGTAAATTAGAAAAATATAGTATCTTTGCGCCCTTATTAATAACCCGAGGTCGAGAACCTCAAATAATTAATTATTATGCCAGTAAAAATCAGATTACAAAGACACGGTAAAAAAGGGAAACCTTACTACTGGATCGTAGCAGCAGATGCACGTTCAAAAAGAGATGGTAAATACCTAGAGAAATTAGGTGCTTACAATCCAAACACAAATCCTGCAACAATTGAATTAAATGTTGACGGAGCTG
>CAXBNH010000293.1:0-4249 GCA_963976905.1 uncultured Algibacter sp. | reverse complement strand
TAAAGGCTACTTCATAAATATTTATAGTAGACTGTTTTGATTTTAACTGCGTTATTTGAGTGTCTTTGGGAAATTCGGCCACAATGGAATCTATTTTATTCTTGGAGCGTAAAGAAAACTTGGCCGTTAAGTCTTGTGGCACGGTCATGCCAGGAATTACCCTTGTATCAAAAAGGTTATTTTTATAAAGAATATCTCTTATGTCATCGTAACTATCGGCCCATTCCATCCTGAACCCATAGCTAACACCATCATTGTTTAATCCATTTGGGCTTAATTCCAACGGAGTATTATTTAATCGCCAACTTCCTTTTTGTTCTTGGCTCGCAGAACGTGATGCATGTACAAATACATTAAACCTATTTCCAATATCATTAAAGTATTCCAGTTTTGTTCCCGGTTTTGTCATAAAAACCAAATAAGGCGCCTCGCCTGAAGGACGCGAGAAATATATAAAAGATCCATTTTCTGCAATATGTTGGTGTTTTACAAAACCCTGCTCAAAAACATAATCGGGGTCTTCTCCTGCGGGTTTTGTCCATGCAAGAGGAATGCTTAAGTCCCCAATATTAATTGGAAACTTGCTCATATTCTTGATTTCAATATTCCAATCTATACCACCGTCTGTTAAACTAAATGAGCGTACCATTTTAATAGGCATTCCTTTAATGTAATCTGTATATATGGTTTCAGTAGCATTTTTCTCAATGGAAGTATCACCTGTATGAATATCCAACCAGCTCCTTCCGCCAATTTGATATTTTATTTGCACCATGCCCCACTCAGAACCTCTATTGACAATATTAGCTTGATGCACATCATGCGGCGAGGTTATTTTAGTAATTCCTTTTGAGTTTAATTCAACTATCATACTGGCATCTTGAATAGTTTGGTTTTGAGCGTAAATCACTTGGCTATTCAATACGGTAACCAACAAACCAATAATAGCATGGATTAATTTTATTTTTTTCATAGCAATATTATTTTTTTACTCATTCAATTTTAAAATATTAAAAAAACTTCGATTCGTTTTATTTATATACAACGAACAATCAAATGTTGTCCGTTTTATGTATCAATCAAAAAAGCACCTTTGTTTGTTTACCAGTAAACGCCACTTGTTTTTTTAAACCTTCGGGAAATATCACAACAGTAATGGTTTTAGTTTCGTTTATTGCCCTCTCTCCCAGAGTTTCCATAGTTAGTTGGCGTTTTTTATCATCCCATTCAAATTGGGTAAGCTGGTAGTTCCCATTTAAATAATCAAGAGAGTTTCCATCATCTTCGTAAAGGGTAAAAGCTCCATTCTCACCTGTGTAAACTCTTAAATTCATAGGTTCATTTATTTTCTTACCAGTATATTGCCTGACGGGGTCAAACGGAATTATAGCACCTGCCCGGACATAAATTGGCATCGTGGCCAAATCTACTTCCCTTGTAATATATGCACCGTGAGATTTATGTTTAGCCATAGTCCACCAATCATACCAGGTTCCTTTAGGCAGATATACTTCTCGACTGGCAGCTTTCTCTTCATAAACAGGGGCTATTAATAGCTCTGAACCCCATAAGTATTCATTTCCTATTTTCTTTGTTTCTTTATCTTTCGGATAATGTAACCACAATGCCCGCATCAAAGGCATTCCTGACTCCCGAGCTTCCCAACATAATGAATAGTTATATGGAAGGAGTTGATATCTGAGTTCTGCATATTTTTTCGTTACCGGTTCAATAGTCAAATCATTCATTGCTTCGGGTGAAGGTGAATTGCGTCTGATGTCTTCTTGATTTACAGTATTGCTATTGCTTGCTTCCACAACACCCATATCTGATAAGCCAAAACCCCAAGGAAGTGATGTAAACCATGTTCTACCATGCGATCTAAAAGAAGGAGAAAAAGCTCCAAATTGAAACCATCGCGCATATAACTCACCTGTTTTTTCAGGATTTGGATAAAACCCACCAATATCAGAACCCCAATAAGGAGAAATGCTTAACGAGTAATTTATTCCAACTGAAATTTGCCCTTCCAGTGTTTTCCATGCCGATTGTGTATCTCCAGACCAGACCCATCCTCCCCATTGTGCTATACCGAGATAACCATTTCTATGCAAGCTCCAAGGTCTCACATCAGGTGTAGTAAATAGCGGCCCTTGATAATACAACTGATGCCTTTTGATGCGTTCAAAAAGATCGAACCAATCCCCTTCATCAGGCCAAAAGGCATCCACTCCTGATTTTACAAGACCCACATGTTGATTCCAATAAGATAAGATATGCGAGTTATCGAGAGATTCTCCCTTTTTAGGAGGTATAGTGCCTTGTAGTGTGGGCAACTTTGCTCTATCCCAAGGCACCATGTGCATCACCACTTTTACATGGCGACTATGTAAATCTTTTATAACACTAGCGCCATCTCTTTTAAATACCTCGGGATTAAAGTCGAATGAAGGTTGCGTTGTATTCCATCCGCGAGGTGTAAAACCTGTGCCTAAATAAATAACGGCATCTAAGGGAATTTCTTTTTTCCTGAACGTATCAACTATTTCAATTAATTGATTATCATCTTTCAGGGTTCTGTGAGATTGCATGTAACCCATAGCCCATAAAGGGGGCATTACAGCTGGGCCGGTAATTGTGGCAATGTCTTTCATTAATCTTTCTGGATCGTTTCCATCCAACACAAAAAAATCGAACAAACCTGGCACAAAAGCATCATTTGGGGGAAGTCCTTTTCCTAGGTTTTTAGATTGATTTCTTTCTGATTGTTTTTCTGAAGTGGTGTTTTCTTGTATCCTTGGAATGAACACTCCTTTTTTTGGATCTGTAAGATCGACCTCAACCCATGGCGAAACTACAAAAATGCCCCATCCAGCGGTCCCCAAAAGAAAAGGAACAGGGTTACGAGATCCATAGGCATCACTTTGCCAACGCGGGTTCATTTTATGGTAACGTCCGCTTCTGTCAAATTCAATTGGGAGCGTCCGCCAATTAACTTCTTTTGTTGGTTTAGGTCCTCCTTCACCCATTCCCAAAATTGGAGAATCTCCAGTAATAAAACTTACATTTCCATTTTTTAAAAAGCTGATTTCTTGAATTTTATTTCCTTTTTTTCCATAAAAAGCAAGTGTCAAAGGGTTTTTGGTTATCTCTAACTTAAAATCTCCAATAATTTTGGTCTGCTTTCCTTGCTCTTCAGTAATCACAATTACAGAACGATCATCCATTGTAACTGCTATAGCAGGATGATGAGGTATTTTACCTTTGTAATTATCTGGCAATAATGTAACCCGAAGACTTTTAGACCCTATTGTATGTATTTCAATTCGAGAGGGCTTATTTTTTTCTTTAATTTCTTGGAAGTTAGCAATAGGATATGCAAACCTTGACATCAATAAAATGAGCACTAATTTAAAATACTTTTTCATTTATAATTTAGTTTTAATTAGTAAAAATCCATATCATCTTTTTTATGATTTTTATTACTTTAAGTACTATGGGCAGTACATTTTAAATCCTTAATATATTTGAAATATAATTTTTAATTTGAACCGATTTAACTAAGTCTTGCTCGCTAAAAAGCTCAAAATTTAATTATAGAGAACAGCACCGCCTTCTGATAACAAGTCAATAGTAATAGTTCCTTTTTTATTTACTTTTACTTCTTTTAATCCTGCAGATCTATCATCATTATCATAAATCATAGAGATTTTCTTTTGGATGAACATAGGCAACTCCAATGTTATTTTTCTAGCTTCTTTTCTTCCATTCACTATAGCTACGTACCACGTTGCCCCTTTTCTTCTTGCCAATGCACAATAATCTCCTGGTTCACCGCCAATATAGAGGGTTTCATCCCATACGGTGGGTACAGCTTTAATAAAATCTATAACATATTTTGGTTGTTCATTAAGATTTTTAGGTGTTATTCCAAAATGTTGAACAGGCGACAGAAATAAAACAGAGGTAGCGATTTCAAAAGCATCAGTTGTTCTTCTGATCGTTCCGTATTTTTCATCTTTACCAAGTTTTTTGTTAAAAATACAGGCGCAAAATCCATAGCACCTACGGCATTTCTTGTAAAAGGGAATATCGTGGCATTTTGGGCATATTTATCGTCATAAGCTTGATCAAAATAAAGCATTTCAGAAGCTTTAACCGCTTCAGAAGTCACATAGTTCGGGTACATTTTTTCCCAACCTCTTGGTAATGTGCAACCGTGAAATGTAATGGTCAATCCGTATGCATT
>CAXBNH010000292.1:0-4261 GCA_963976905.1 uncultured Algibacter sp. | reverse complement strand
AGCGCCCGATTCTACATTTTCATTTGGTGTTAAAAAAGCAGAAACCGAAGCAGAGTACAACATTTTGGTGTCACAAATGTTGAAAGAATCCGATTTGATTATTGCGCAAGAATACTGTCCGTCAGATTTTGACTGGCGCATAGGCATTATTGACGATAAGCCATTTTTTGCTTGTAAATACTACATGGCAAAAGACCACTGGCAAATTTATAATTGGAGTGCTGATAAAAAAGACGACCAAGATGGCAATGCCGATTGTTTGCCCATTGAAAAAGTGCCAAAAAAAGTTTTGGATATGGCCATAAAATCTGCCAAACTCATGGGCAAAGGGCTTTATGGTATTGACATCAAAGAAGTTAATAATAAACTGATGGTCATTGAAATTAACGACAACCCAAACATTGATTTTGGAGTTGAAGACCGCTTTTATGGTGATTTGGTTTACCAAGAGATTTTATTGGCACTCAAAAAACGATTGGAATAATATGGGCAAAACATATCATTTATTTGAGGTTTATGGCATTGAACTTGAATACATGCTGGTTTATAAAAACAATTTGAAAACAGCTGCCATTGTTGATAAACTTTTAACAGTTAAAAACGGCTTATTGACTTCCGATATTGAAAACGGTGCCATTGCTTGGAGCAATGAACTTGTGGGACACGTGGTGGAATTAAAAACGAACGGGCCAACAAAAAACCTAAATAATCTATCCGAATTATTTCATCAAAATATTATTGAAATCAATGCTATTTTAAAATCGATGGATGCCCAATTGCTCCCAACAGCGTCGCACCCATTAATGAACCCGCTTACAGAAACGGAACTTTGGAAACACAGTTACAGTGAGGTTTACGAACTTTACAACCGAATTTTCAATTGTCAAGGCCATGGCTGGAGCAATGTACAAAGTACGCACATCAATTTGCCTTTTTTTGATGATTCGGAATTTGAAAAACTGCATGCTGCCATTAGGATTTTATTGCCATTAATTCCGGGACTGTGTGCCAGTTCACCCATTCATGAAGGGAAAAACACTGGCTTTAAAGACACCCGATTGGAATATTACAAAACCAATCAAAAGAAAATTCCGCAACTTACAGGTTTGGTAATTCCAGAGCCTGTGTTTTCTAAATCCGATTATCATAAAACCATTTTCGAACCCATAAAAAAAGCGATTGCCTCTTTTGATAGCAATCATATTTTAGACCATCATTTTCTGAATTCCAGAGGCGCCATTGCCCGTTTTGACAGACATGCTATTGAAATTAGATTGGTTGACATTCAGGAATGCCCTAAAGCAGATATTGGTATTTGCGTACTTATTATTGAAGTTTTAAAATTATTGATAAGCGAACAATTGTCTTCTTTAAAATCTCAAAAAAAATGGCATGAAAACGTCCTTTCTGATATTTTGAATGCTACCATAAAAGAGTCTGAAGATGCTCAAATTTCTAATTTAGACTATTTAAAATTATTCGGAATTAACAAAGCCGCAAGCGCACAACATGTTTGGAAACATTTATACGAATTAGTAAAACCTGCAATCGATACATCACACTACGAAGCCATTGAACTTATTTTAAATGAAGGCTCTTTAGCAACTCGCATATTAAAAGTAACTCAACATAATTTTTCAGAAGCAACCATTTTAAAGGTTTATAATCGTTTGGCTGATTGTCTGCAAGAAAACAAACTCTTTTTACCATGAAACTGATTCTTACTTGCGAACACGGTGGCAATGAGATTCCCCATACATTTCAACCCTATTTTGAAAATGAAAACACCATTTTAAATTCCCACCGTGGTTATGATTTGGGGGCTTTAGATGTTTTTCAAAAATTAAAACCGCTTTCTGATTTTTCAAAATACAGTAAAACCAGTAGATTGTTGATTGAGTTGAATCGCTCGTTGCATTGTCCAAATTTGTTTTCAAAATTCACAAAACAATTGTCCAAGAAGAAAAAAAAGCCCTTATTAATTCGTTTTATTTTCTTTATAGAAACGCTGTGGAATCTGAAATCAAAAACTACATACAAAACAATCAATCGGTGGTTCACATTTCTTTACATTCCTTCACACCTATCCTCAATAATATTGAAAGAACCTGTGATATTGGGTTATTATTTGATTCCTCTAAAAAAGAAGAAAAAAAAAATTGTAAGCAATTAAAAAGCATTTTAAAAACGTTTGATTCAAACATAAAAATACGCTACAACTACCCCTATTTGGGCAAATCCGATGGTTTCACAACCTATTTGCGAAAAAAATTCCCAGATAATTATATGGGTATTGAATTGGAAATCAATCAAAAATTCTCAAACAACAATGTGATGGACGAGCATATAAAAACCATACTTTTTAAGGCTTTAAAAGAGCTAATTACAACAGCTCATTGAAAACTTAGGCTTTATTTCAATGTCCATCAACCTACCCATAGCTCCAATATATTTAGTACTTTTACATGCTTTAAAAATCAAAATATGTCAACAGCTAAAAAAGAATACAAACGCATTACGGTAAAAACTTTGGTGGATATGAAAGCCCATGGCGAAAAAATATCCATGCTCACAGCCTATGATTATACTATGGCGAAAATTGTGGATGGCGCTGGTGTGGATGTTATTTTGGTGGGTGATTCTGCAAGTAATGTTATGGCAGGACACGAAACCACCTTGCCTATTACGTTGGATCAAATGATTTACCATGCCTCATCTGTAGTCCGTGCTATTAATCGTGCTTTAATTGTTGTGGATTTGCCTTTTGGAAGCTACCAAAGTGACCCCAAAGAAGCGTTGCGCTCTGCTATTAGGATTATGAAAGAAAGTGGCGCACATTCTGTAAAACTGGAAGGTGGTAAAGAGGTTAAAGAATCCATCAAACGTATTTTGAATGCAGGCATTCCCGTGATGGGCCATTTGGGCTTAACTCCCCAATCCATTTACAAATTTGGAACTTATACCGTTCGTGCCAAAGAAGAACAAGAAGCATTACATTTAATTGAAGACGCTAAAATGCTGGAGCGTATTGGCTGTTTTGCTATTGTACTGGAAAAGATACCAGCTGAATTGGCCAAGCAAGTTGCTGAAAGTGTAAGCATTCCCATTATTGGTATTGGTGCCGGAAATGGTGTGGACGGCCAAGTGTTGGTATTGCACGATATGCTGGGCATGACACACGAATTTCATCCGCGATTTTTGCGTCGTTACTTAAATTTATATGAAGAGATGACCAAAGGCATTTCGCAGTATGTAAATGACGTAAAAACCTTGGATTTTCCTAATGATGAGGAACAGTATTAGTTTAGCCATCTTAGATTTTTAGACCTTTTAGATTATTGGAATTTTAAAGTTTGTTAGATGCATCGATTTAAAGAATTAGAAATATGGAAAAGAAGCAGATTATTTTGTGCTGATATTTATGCCATGACTTCAAATTTTCCTGATACTGAAAAATTTGGATTAACCAATCAATTACGTAGAGCATCTGTTTCAATACCTTCGAATATAGTAGAAGGTTCTTCTAGAAAATCAAACAAAGATTTTTCAAGATTTCTCGAAATAACATTAGGTTCTGCCTATGAAATAGAAACACAGTTACTCATTGCTTTTGATCTAAAATTTACTTCAGAAAAAGAATTATATATATTAAACACGGAGTTGGAAGCCATTATTAAAATGATTTCAAAATTCAAATCAACTCTAAAATCCTAACAAGTCTAATTATTCATGCCTAAGATTTTATCGAACAAATCTAATTTACAAGTTCTTTACGAAGACAACCACATCATCATTGTAAACAAACGTGCGGGCGATATTGTACAAGGCGACAAAACGGGCGACAAACCTTTAAGCGACGTTGTTAAAGAGTACATTGCCGATAAATATAATAAACCTGGCAATGTGTATTTAGGCGTGGTCCACAGACTGGACAGGCCCACAACGGGGCTTGTCATTTTTGCACGAACCAGCAAAGTATTGCCACGATTAAATGCTTTGTTTGTTTCAAAAGATATCAAAAAAACTTACTGGGCTGTTGTTAAAAATGAACCACCAAAAATGGAAGACAAACTCGTTCATTGGTTAAAAAAGAATCCGAAAAACAACAAGTCTGCCGCCCATCCCAAAGAAATAAAGGATAGTAAAAAGGCTATTCTTCACTATAAATTGATTCAAAAACTGAACAATTATTATGTATTGGAAGTTAATTTGGAAACGGGCAGGCATCACCAAATACGCTCACAATTATCAACTATTGGCT
>CAXBNH010000291.1:0-4270 GCA_963976905.1 uncultured Algibacter sp. | reverse complement strand
CGCCCAAACGGTAATCCTGTCCTGCGGCTAAATTGTTGTATTCAAATAAATCGGTAACAAAGCCACTACGTTGCGCCCCAAAACCTTCGTAACTATTATCCAAATGTGAATAGCCTATCATGGCATTTACATTGTTTTTTCCTAAAGACTTGGTGTAATTTACATAGGCTTCAACTTGCATGGTGGTGTATTCGCTGTATGTTTTTTGGCCGTAACCATTTTCACTTCTACCTTCTAAAACAGCGTAAGTTGGTTTGTACGTGTTGCTTGTGCTGGCATTATGTTCTAATGAGAGATTTAAAACGGCCTGAAAATCATTTAAAAAGTTGGCTTCCGTTTTAAAGTAGCCTAAAAGCCTGTTTTGTTTATTATCGGCATTTCTATTGGTTAATATTTCAACAGGGTTTTCGTAAAGCGTACCACCAACCAATGTGAATTCCCCATTGGTATCATACACAGGAATGGTTGGGTTTAGGTTAAACGAACGTTCAAAAATCCTGTAATCCAACGGGTGCCATTTATCGATATTGGCAAATAATCCAGCATCAAATTTTATGGCTTTATCCAAAATATATTGGTAGGTATTTAAACTCGCACTTAAGCGTTCCAACTGTGTGGTTTTAATCGTGCCTTCATTTTTCAAATAAGAAACAGAAGCTCTTAAACCACCGTTCTCATTACCAGAAGACATGTTAATAGTGTGCGATTGTGTTAAAGCAGTAGTGCGTTCCAATTCTTTTTGCCAGTTGGTATTACCACCAAAATCAATAGCATCTGTCAATCCATTGTCCCTTACATAACTTCTCCATTGGTTTGCAGATAGCATATCCAAATGATTAGAGGCATAACTAACCCCAGTAAAACCGTTGTAATTAAATGATAAACCATTTTTTTTGCTTTTGGTAGTGATGATGATAACCCCATTGGCACCACGCGAACCGTATATTGCGGTAGCAGAAGCATCTTTTAAAATATCTATGGATTTAATATCTGATGGTTGTACCACATTGATATCCACTCCAGGAATACCATCCACCACAATCAATGGGTTGTTGCTTGCCGTTAACGATGTGCCGCCTCTTAAACGTAAAGATGAGCCGCTACTTGGGTCTCCAGTATCTTGGGTAACTACCAAACCTGCAATTTTTCCTTGTAATACTTGCTCGGTTGAAGTTACGGTACCTTTTACTAAATCTTCCGAAGAAATGGATGAAATGGCGCCTGTTAAATCTGATTTCCGCATCGTGCCATAGCCTATAGCTACAATTTCTACCGCATCAAGTGCATACATGTCATCCTTTAAAGTGATTTTTAATGGACTGGTTGTAGCGGCATTTATTTGTATGATTTCAGTTGTAAAACCAATATAAGAAATCTCAATACTGCTTCCTACTGAAACTTGTATTTCAAATTTTCCATCAAAATCGGTCGTCGTGCCGTTGTTTGTTTGCGACTCTATTATGGTGGCACCTGCCAATACCATGCCTGTATTATCGAGTACAGTGCCGGTAATCGCTTTTTTCTCTTGTGCGTGGATTGTTAATGTTAGAAAAAACAATACAACCATTAAAACAAAAGACGTTTTTGCCCTTCCTTTCGGAAAGATTATTTGTGAATATTTGTTATCCATTAGAATTGATTTTTTTAGTTAGTGTTGTTAGTCTAAAGTTTTTAAAGGAATGGTGGTGTCTGAAATGGTTTTATCTTTATTGTCCTTAACCAATACGTGGATTTGATTCACATTGACGCCTTGAAGTGCCGTTGGTAAATCAACAAAACCTTTAATTTCACTCACGCCTCCATCAAATTCTCCAGTAATCTCTGTGTTTCCAGCAGTAATGGTATAAATCAATTTGTTTACCCCCACCTCATTGTTTATTCTGATAATTCCTAAAAAGTCTTTTTTACTTATTTGTAACGGGAAAAACCTGAATACTGGTGGTGGTGGCGGAATGTATTCTGCGGCATTGATAACTTGGTCTCCAGAATTCGCGGCCCAATCTTTGGCTACCATCAGATAGGTAATGTTTTCCATAATAAAGCCATCGGGAACGTTGTTGTAATATTCAGATGGAATCAAATCCATTTTATAGAAGCCATTACCTAAATCCTTTAGTTTTGTTTTTTCTGAAACTTCTGGAATCCAAGCTTGGTATTCTTGTAGAATGCTCCAGTTGTTCAAGCCACTATGGAAATGGATACTTTCTACGTTTTCAAAACCTGCCACAAGGTTAGAATTGAACAAAATACTTAAACCGCCATCTAAGGTTGGGGCTTCGGGATAGGTTCTTATCAATTCGTCTGCTGTGTAAAATGATGCAAACGGGGTGTAACTTACGTTGGTAACATCTGTTTGTTTACTGCCTGTTTTATCTTTAAGACGAAACCAAAACCCAGCACTTGCTGCAATAGCTTCAGCAGACATTGAAAAGTAATCGGTAGGGGTTAATGTAAAGCTCCATACCATATTACCTTCATTGGTTAAATGGGCAAATTCTGATGAGTTTTCCCAGTTACCGGCATCGGGTTCAGACGGCGACCAAATCCAGATATAAACCTCTTCATCTGGCGAAAAGGATGTCGTAGATAAATCGAAATACCAAGTCACCTCTTCATCATAATTATAAATTACTGGGTAAGACCAAATTTTATTGGCGCCGCCTACTTCTTTCTGTGCTTGTGCGAAGTTGGTGGCTACAAATAAAGCTATTAAAACCGTGTGTATAATTCTTTTCATGTTGCGCTTTTTAGTTGTTAGAATTTAGGTTAAATACATAGGACACAAAGGGCGTACCTCCAGAGCTTCTTACCAATTGAACTTCCATTTCTTCATTACTTCCCGGAACCGATGTTAATAGTAAGGTATCCGTTCTATTGGTTTTTTGTGCATCACTATATAGATGTATTTGTATAGCACCAGAATTTGTTGGCTGAAAACTTGTATTCAAATCCCAATATCCATTTAATTGAATTATGGGAGGCACATTTCCAGAAACTTGATAGCTTGTAGGTTGCATTTGTGCATCTACATTAAATGCCATTTGAAAAACATGATAATTGAATAAGGCGCTTAAATTTTGTTCGCTGGGTTCAATGGCGTTAGCTTTGGCAAATTGATCTACCATGCGTAGGTTCATCAAATTCCAATTGCCTTGTATTTTTTCATAAACGGTAATAGGTTCTACATAAGAACCATCGTCTGATTGGTTACAGCCCAAGGCTAGTAAACCAACAAAAACGATAACGAGTACTTTAATGGATTTCATAGATTACAATAGTTTAGTTATAAATTATTTTTTCCTTTAGTTGTTTAGGATTTAGCCAAATTAGAAATTAGGAAACCCTAAAAAAAATCATGGAGTAAAAATCGAGATGTTTTTATAGTTGATTTTATTTTAAATATTTAAAAATGAGGCTTTTGATTTTTTTTTTAAGAATTAAAAATTGAGAAATAATTTAGAAAATTATAGAGTTTTTTTAACGTTTTTATTAATTAATTACTAGTGTTTTTGCTTAAAACACATATTGTGTTGTTGTTTTTTAAGTATTAAGTAGTATTTTGCCTTGATTTTAAAGAATCTTGAATTTGTGTTAAAAATATGCTTTAATAGTTCCTTGAACCTATTATGGCAACTTATCAAAATTAATATCACACTACTTTATTTTATAAATGATGCATAAGCTATTAACTGTCTTGCTTGTTTTTTCATCTTTATTTATTTCTGCCCAAACTATAAATCGGGTTCTTGATAGTTTGGATAAGGAATTGAACAATAAAGAGTTTTATCTCAAAATTAAATATGATTCTATAAAGGAACTTAAGAACAATGTGCAAAAGTTTACTTTAAGTAAAGACCATAAAAACCTCTATAAGCAGTATGTGTTGTTATTTGACGAGTATCGCTCGTTTAAATATGATTCTGCCTATTATTATTTAGAATTGGCAAAGGATAAGGCCAATTTATTAAAAGACCCCGACTTGCTTTCCAAAACAAAAACCAAGGAAGGCTTTGTATTGCTATCATCAGGATTATTCAAAGAAGCACTTGATACTTTAGGAAGCATAAATGTTGATGAACTCCATGGAAAAACCAAGTTTGAGTATTATACCATACTGGCCAGGACCTATTATGATTTGGCAGATTATAATAAAGACCAACGATTTAATATCCATTACATACAAAAAGGGAATGCTTATTTAGAAAAAGCCTTAAAGTTTGTTGCTCCCGATTCCAATGAATATTGGGCAACGGAAAGTCTGAAAAGAATG
>CAXBNH010000290.1:0-4291 GCA_963976905.1 uncultured Algibacter sp. | reverse complement strand
AAAGCTTCAGAATCAGGAGACCTGAAAGGTGTTTTAGGATACACAGAAGAAGCTGTGGTATCTCAGGATTTCGTTTCAGAATCCATGACCAGTGTTTTTGATGCTGATGCAAGTATCGCATTAAATGATAATTTCTTCAAGTTAGTATCTTGGTATGATAATGAGTATGGGTATTCAACAAAATTAGTTGACTTAGCAACGCATATCAGTTCATTATAATTTATTAACTTAGTCCACAGAATTGCGATAATAGTATTGTAATTCTGTGGATTTTTATTTTAAAACTTATGATTTTAATTGTTGATAGTGGTTCTACCAAATCTGATTGGATTGCAGTAGGAAAAGATGGTAAACAGATTTTAGAAAAGTTACGCACCAAAGGGTTGAACCCTGAAATTTTAACTGAAAAAAAGCTAAAAAAGACAATTAATAAAAATGAGGTTTTAAAAGCCAACAGCAACCAAGTGACCAATGTGTTTTTTTATGGCGCTGGTTGTGGAACGGATCGAGGTAAGGAAATTGTTTTTAATGTGCTGACAGAAGTGTTTGTAAATGCCATTGTAAAAGTTGATGAAGATACCATGGCGGCCGTTTACGGTACTATTACCCATGAGCAGGAAGCAGCCGTAGTTTGTATTTTGGGTACGGGCTCTAATTGCAGCTATTATGACGGCAAACAATTGCACCAAAAAGTACAGTCTTTAGGCTACATCATTATGGATGATGCCTCCGGAAATTATTATGGTAAGCAATTAATTAGAGATTATTATTTTAATAACATGCCCGAAAATATTAAGATAGCCTTTGGGAGCAAATATAACTTGGAAGCCGATTATATTAAATACAATATTTATAAGCAACCCAATCCAAACGCTTATTTAGCAAACTTTGCTGAGTTTATGTTTTTAAATAAAGATTCGGAATATATAGTAGAGTTAATAAAAGACGGTATTCGTTTATTTACGAAAAATTTTATTATGCAGTATAAAAAAGAAGTGAAATCAGTCCCAGTACATTTTGCAGGTTCAATCGCTTATTTTTCACAAGACCAAATAAAAGAAGTAGCGCAAGAAATGGGCTTCACGGTTGGCAATTTTGAACGCAGACCTATTGAAGGCTTGGTGGCTTTTCATACTAAGCAATTGCAATAAATATATTTTAATAGATGATTTTAAAGAGAGCTTGGCTCTCTTTTTTGTTTTTACATGGGCTATTTATATGTAAACAAACATTGTAATTTATCTTTACCAGTCTTGAATAAAGGCTACATAATGCTAAAGAATAAAACTTGTTATTAAGAGGAGGCTGAAAAATCAGCCCCATCTCAATACTTTACCTTAAAATTTAGTAAAACAACTATGAAATCTTAATGCTCCGGGCGGGCTTTTGTTTAGCCTCTTCTTTTTTCGGTAAAAGAATACTTAAAATACCTTCTTGATAGTTTGCATTAATCTTTTCTTCATTTACACTTTCTGGTAAACTGAAGGTTCTTTTGAACGAGGAGTAACCAAACTCTCGACGAGTATAGTTTGCTTCTTTATATTCATTTTCTTCCTTCGTCTCAGTGGAAATAGATAATACTTGGTTATCTAGGTCAATATGGAAATCTGATTTTTTTAGACCTGGAACTGCCATTTCTACTATAAAGGTCTCAGCAGTTTCTTTTATATTAACTTTTGGCAAAGTAATGCCAGTATTAAAGTTTGAGGTAAATACTGATGGTAGGTCTCTGTTAAAAACATCATCTAACCAATTTGACAATGTTGGGAAGTTTTGATTTGAATTAGTGTTCGCTAAACTTCCGTTTTTAGGAACATTTACTAAATTGCTCATAATACAAAATTTTAAATTAAACATTATTTCAAATTTGAAACCTTTTATGATTTCATTATCTTTCAGACAAATAAAATACCAAAATGGATAAGTTTACTTTTAAACATTTATTTTATTATATTATCTGAAGTATTGTCATAATTATGAATAATTGTCATATTTAATCTTAAATAAGTAGACATTTTGACTTTTGCTCAATTGATTATTGAAAAGTAGGAACAATTTTTAAAGTTATAAACAGATATAAATCTTTATTCAAATGAGCGCATTCAAAATCATAACTAGTTTAGTCCTCATTTTAGCAATTATTGCTTGCGGTTCAAAAAAATCTAAAAAAAATACAGATTCAACAACAAATGAATGGCAATCGCTTTTTAATGGTAAAAACCTGGATGGCTGGATTCCGAAGTTTTACCACCACGAAGTAGGCGATAATTATGCCAATACCTTTCGGGTAAAAGATGGCACTATTTTGGTCAGTTATGATGATTATGACACTTTTAATGACCGCTATGGACACCTGTTTTACAAAACCCCATTTTCATCCTATCACTTAAAATTCCAATACCATTTTACAGACCAATGGATAAAAGATGCGGCTTCTTATACCTATAGAAATAGCGGCGTGATGTTCCATTCCCAAGACCCTAAAATCATATTAAAAGAACAAGATTGGCCCATTTCTGTGGAATATCAAATACTTGCAGAAGAAACCGAAGGCGTGGCAAGGCCTACGGGAAACATGTGTTCGCCAGGCACAGATGTGTTTGTCAACTATGAAAAGACCTCACAGCATTGTGTAAACTCAACATCTAAAACCTATAAATGGGACGAGTGGATAAACGGTGAATTAATAGTTTATAAAGATTCATTGGTTACACATATAGTAAACGGCGAAACCGTATTGCAATATACCAAACCCCAAATAGGGGGTGGTGTTGCCAACGGTTTTAGCCCCGTCATTAAAGTAGATGGAAAACCTTTGACCGAAGGCTATATTGCTTTGCAAGCCGAAGGTCAAGGCATTCAATTTAAAGAGATTTTTATTAAAGAATTCTAGCAGTTTGGGAATTTGATATTATGAACTTGAACCCACATCTAGCCATTTACATTTCCAATACCGATAATAAGTACCATCTTATTGAGGCTATTATTTCAGGAGGGCTGGTAGCAGGTCTCAAAGGCTTAAAAAGTGCGTTGTTCTCAGAAATTACGGTCAATAGGTTTATTAATGAAGAACGGCGTTACGGTCATTTTGATGTGGAAACAACCACTAAAAATAGTTTGGAACACTCTTCAGAAGGCGAACGGAAAAAAGCGGTGCTGGCACACCTCATTTCCAAAAAGCCCGATTATATTATTGTAGATAATATTTTTGATAATCTGGATGTTAATTCTCAACAGGCTATTGTAAATACATTAACCGATTTAGGCAAACAAATTCCTGTAGTTCAAATAGCCAATAGAAAACAGGATATATTGGCGTTTATAGAAGAGGTCTATCAATTTCAGAACAAAAGTTTAGTGTTGATGGATGATTTCTATTCTGAAAATCAAAAAGAGAAAAGAACGTTTATTGCGTCCATTCCAAAACCAAATCAGCAAATTTCCCCAGAAATAAACCCGCTGATTAAGTTTCAAGACGTGACGATTGCTTTTGGCGAAAGAACCATTGTAAAAAACATTTCTTGGGAAATAAAAAAAGGGGAATTTTGGCAATTAATTGGTCCCAATGGTTCAGGAAAAAGCACCTTGTTGTCACTTATTACGGGCGACAATGTAAAAGCATATAATCAAAACATCACACTATTTGGAGTTAAAAAAGGAAGTGGCGAAAGTGTATGGGATATCAAAAAGAAGATTGGATATTTTTCATCGGAAATGCTTCGTGGCTTTTACCGTTCCGATGCTATCGGGAATATGATTGCCTCTGGTTTTTTTGATTCTGTTGGCCTGTATCAAATGCCAACCCACGAACAAATTAAAATAGCGCAACAATGGCTCCATGTTTTGGGCATGTTCGAGATTCGGAAGCAGTCTTTTTTATCATTATCCTTAGGTCACCAGCGTTTGGTGTTGATTGCAAGGGCGATGGTAAAAAACCCGCCATTGCTTATTTTGGATGAACCTTCAACCGGATTGGACGATAACGATGTGGCGTTGTTTTCAGAATTAATAAATAAAATAGCCAAAGAAAGTGATACGGCTATTCTATACGTATCCCATAGAAAAGAAAAAGGATTGCATCCTGATTTTATTTATAAATTGACTCCCGATGAGTCAGGGTCAACAGGAAAACAAGAATATCTTTAAAAGTTTTATATCTTATTAAAATAGCGTATTTTTTTTACAGAATTAATTTTATCTTTACAGGATAACAGTAACGCAAAACTTATCATATCCCGGTTTATTTACGGGATATCGGTAGTAAAGAACCACCGTTAAAAACGGTGGCTTT
>CAXBNH010000289.1:0-4311 GCA_963976905.1 uncultured Algibacter sp. | reverse complement strand
ACAGGGTTAAAGGTTTCTAAAGGGACTTCCACAAAAATGGAATTCCAATGTGCCATACTACCGTTCCATAAACCAGGTAGCTCAAGTGCTTGAATATCTATACCATTTTGGGTTTTCATGGTTATAAATGCCGCTTCTGGATCTACAAAATCCTTTAGGTTAAACTTTTCGCCTTGGTAGTTTTTTACACCACAAACTAAATCGGTGGGGTTAAAATGCGTTGCTTTATAAACGATGCTTTGCTGATTTTTTCTCCTAAAATCAATTTGCGCAAATTCGACAATTTGTAAAGAAATTTTATCAGCTGCATCCTTAACCCAAAATGGACCGCCTCCAGGTTCACCTTCATTTTTAACCATACCACAAACGCGTATTGGTCTGTTTAGTTTATGTTGCAAAAAAGTGGTCTTTTCTCCGTCAGTTAATGCATCAAAATCTAATTCAATAGGTGTATTTAATCTATAGCGTAAAAACAAAAACATTAATTTAAAATCTGTATCGGTCAAATTACCTTCATCTAATTTTTCAAGATAACTAAAAGCTTTTTGTTGCGCTTCAATTAAAACACCTGCCAACAACTTCTTATAACGGGATACTTCAATATTTTTATCTGAAACAACTATATTATCTATGTTTTTAATAAAAATGATATCATTATCTAAATCATTTAAATTTTCCAGAAGTGCGCCATGTCCTGCTGGTCTAAATAAAATAGAGCCATCTTCTTTTCTAAAAACGGCATCATTTTTAGTTAATGCCAAGGTTTCCGTGGCTTCTTTTTGATATGAATAAGACACATTAAAAGTGGTTTTGGTTTTCTTTTCTAAAGCTTCTTTTGCCTTAATTAATTCATTTTTAAAATAGTCGTGATGTTGTTCTGAAACTGTAAAATGAAGATTGGCGTTTCCGTTTGAAGAAGCATACAGAGTAGATTCAAACAAATGCTCTTGAAATGCTGTAACAGCCTTATCATGGTATTTATGAAATGGCAATAAACCCTTTGGAAGATCGCTGTAATTCAAGACATTTTTCATCTTCAGATAATGTCTCAAAAGCTGGATCAATCAATTTAGCTTGCTCTGAAATTTGATTATAAAACGGAAAATTTTTCAGGTTAGCAGCAAATTTTTCAATTAACGCATCATTTTTACGATCAGCGTATTCTTTAATACTTTCCTTTAAAGGATTGAAGTTTTTTAAAAACTGAAACAAAAACTTGAACATACGGGTAGCAGCACCCGAGGCCGGTACAAATTTTATTATAGATAACGCTTCTTTTTTTGTATCGTATAAATCAACAAACCCCTTTATCTCTTCTTCATTATATTTCTCAATGCCTTTACCAATAGTTGCTGCTGCAACTAAATTAGAAAAGGACATGCCGTTTTTTAAACGAGAAATTTGAGCATTAACTTGATCTATCGTTATGCCTTTGCCATGTATTTGTTCAAGATCTTTTTCTGTAAACATTCATTCTTTTTTTAATAATTCATCAATATATTTTACCGCTGTGTTAAGGCGCTCTTTTTTATTTCCTTTGAGTAAAACATATGGCCTGTTTTGCTTTATTAATTCGTTTTCAAAAGCCTTAAACATTTCTATTCTTTGCTTTGGTTTATCACGCAAATCATCAGCTTCCCAAGGGGTATCAATATAAGTTAAAAAATATAAATCGTATGTGTTTTCCAAGGCATATTTCTCAAGAATTGGATCACAACTACCTATATAATAGGCTTCTGAATATACTTTGGTTTCCAACAAATCTGTATCGCAAATTAAAACAGAATTCGTTATTCCATTTATTTTGAAGATATTCGCGTGCGTATTCTGGCACCCAAACCGAATTATAATGACGTGCCAATTGACGGGACAACGTGGTTTTTCCCGTAGATTCCGGCCCAAACAAAACCACTTTTATACAGGTTGTAAATTCTTGTCTATATTCTTCTTCCATGCTAGATACCCAAAAATGGCAATAAATGTAAATATGAGGTACTGAAAACTTGTAAATGTAAAGCCTTTATAGAAATATAATGGCACAGAAATAATATCTCCCACAATCCAGAAAATCCAGTTTTCAAGTTTTCGTCTCGCCATAAGCCACATGCCTACAAAAAATATAGCCGTAGTTACCGTATCAACATAGGCTACCCAACTGGTCCATTTATCAAAACCTTTATAAACTAAGTAAACAAACAAGAGTGTTGCTAAAAATATAGCTATGCTTGTCTTTTTTTCGTTGAACGTGGTTCTTGTTATGGGTGTAACCTGTTTATCGTCATCCTTTTTAGTCCAAATGTACCAGCCGTAAACGCTCATTATAAAATAGTAAGCATTTATCATCATGTCACCCAAAAGCTCCCATTTTAAAAGTAAATAAACAAAAACAACAGTGCTTATCATGCCGGTTGGAAACACCAAAATATTATTTTGTTTTGAAAACCAAACAGATAAAAAACCAAAAATTATGGCCACGATTTCAAGAACAATATCGAAAGTTTCATAACCTGAATATTGCCCGAAAAAAAACTCAAAAATGGGGTTCATAGGCCTGCCTGTCTGATTTTACGATTTTCATATAGAGCAAACCGCGCTCAATAAGCTCAAAGGCTTCTTTAATTTCATGTTGAAGCACATGCATTACTTCATCATAATCGCCATAAACTTGAGTGCTTAAAGGGTTTTCAAGAACTTTTAAATTTGACGCTCTTAATTTTTTAATAAAATGGATAATGGCAGGTTCAAAATCGTCCTGCAATGGTGTTAATGTTAATTCTACTGATATTTTCATTCCTCTCTTAATCTCTCCAAAGGAGAGAAACTGTTATGTGTTAAACTTCTTTTTATAATTCCTGATAAAACTGGAATTTCTTATTTTTTGCAAATAAACTAATGAGATGCTGAAACAAGTTCAGCATGACAATTTACTTTCGTAATTTGTCAAAAAACGATTCGTCATCCTCAAAAGCAGTTCCAATCACTACTAAATCTGCTCCTGAACGATAGGTATTTTCTAATTGTTTTTTACTTCTAATGCCACCGCCAACTAATAACGGAATACGTAATTGTTTTTTTACTGCTTCAATTACTTCAGGATTTAAAGGTATTTTTGCGCCACTTCCTGCTTCCAAATATATAAGTTTCATCCCTAACAACTCCCCTGCTTTGGCTGTATCAACTATTTCTTGAATACTGTTTCTGGCTATTGGCTTTGTATGGGTAACTTTTTCTACTGTCGTTTCTTGTCCGCTTTCAATCAACAAATACCCCGTCGAGATAATTTCCAATTGGGTTTGTTTTAGCTTTGAAATAGCGCTAACATGTTTACCTATTAAATACTCGGCATTACGACCAGATAGTAATGACAAAAACAACAACGCATCGGCTTTATCTGAGATCTGACAAACATCACCAGGAAACAACACAATTGGTAAATTGGTGAATTTCTTAATATTTTTTACTAAAGTATCCGTTTTATGCTCTTCAACCATACTGCCTCCAACAAAAATATGCGTCGCTATTGAGGCGTTTACTTTTCCAATAAAACTAGCCGTATGTTCAACAGAAAATTTATCAGGATCCATTAAAATCGCTAATAATTTTTTACCTTTTGAAACCGAATCTTGTATGTTGTTATATATATAAGTATTTGCCACAAATTCACGAATGTTTTCTATATTCTATTCTCTATTCTCTATTCTCTATTTTCTACTGAATGGCATAAGCACAGGTAAAGCCTTCAAATTCTAAAAAATGAATATGGTAGCGCTGTTTTTTCTCTTCATAATCAATCCAAGCGATGGTTTCATCATCAATCAATTCAAAAGGAATCACCAAACAATGCTTTCTAAAACTTATCCCCGGTGTTGCAAACAACTTATACAACGATTCCTTTACGCACCAAATAGCTGTTAGTTTTTTAATATAATCTGTATCGACTTCATTTAAATAATCAAACTCATAACCAATAAACTTATGGGCGATAATAGTGATTTTATCGCGCTGTTTTTCAATATCAATTCCAACCATGCCTTCACTAACAATAACCGCAGAAAAAATAAATGAATGGGTTATAGATATTTGCTTGCCATCTTTTAAATGCGGTTTACCGTTTTCATCATAGAATAAATCTGTGTCCTGATAACCGAACTCATCCAACAAACAACGCACACTTAAAAACCCACGCTGATGCAATTCACTTTTCATACCTAAAACACGCTCTAAACTTTTTGGTTTTAAGTTTACAGATTGCATTAAATCATTGTAAGATTCGGTAATCTTCCAAATTTTAACAGTAGTTTGTGAGTTTGG
>CAXBNH010000288.1:0-4321 GCA_963976905.1 uncultured Algibacter sp. | reverse complement strand
AATGATGACCAATATATCCCTTACCGAAATGCTTATATCTTTACTAAAATCATAGTGCTGATTAAGGAACTCTTTCATTTTTTCCCATAATGAACTTTCGGTAATCGTATCTTCAATTTTTTTCAGTTCTTGAACCATACATATCAATATTTAATCCATTTTATCAATTCTTTATAGCTCGGTTTTTTACCATACATTAAAATACCGACCCTATAAATTTTTGCAGCAAACCATACCGCCAACATAAAAGTACCGATCAATATCAACAACGACACCAATTGCTGCCATAGCGGTACCCCAAAAGGAATGCGCATGACCATAACCACAGGCGATGTAAATGGGATAAAAGAAAACACCGTTGAAACCGTGCCGTGAGGATCTTCAATAACCGTAAAAATACCTACATATACCGCCAACATTAAAGGTACTAAAATTGGCCATATAAATTGCTGTGTATCGGTTTCATTATCAACGGCCGCACCAATGGCTGCATAAAGTGAACTATATAATAAATAACCCGCTATAAAAAACAGTATGAAAGCAAAAATAAGATTGGTTATTGGCAAATGATAAAAAGCGACCATAAAGTCATGGACTTGCCCATTCATCTCTGGGTTTGCCACACCTTGCTGCATTAATTCTTGTTGCGGCGATTTTATCTGTGATACATCTATATTGAAAGCCACAGAAATAACCGTTAACAAAACACCACCTAAAAGCAACCAGACCAAAAATTGGGTGAGCCCAGCCAACGAAGTCCCTATAATTTTACCGAGCATCAATTGGATGGGTTTTACAGATGAAATAATGACTTCAATAATACGACTGGTTTTTTCTTCAATAACGCTGCGCATAATCATATTTCCATAAATAATTATGAACATAAAAAGCAAATACCCAACGGCAATGCCAAAAGCCAGTTTCACGATGCTATCCATTTTTGAAGATGCTTCACCAGCAAAGCTTTCTTGGGCAATGGTTACATGGGTCCTGGAGTTTTTTATCAATTCAATATCAACACCCTTTCTTTCCAGTATCAAGTTATTGAGCTTATTTTGGATTTTAGATTCTAAATCTGAAATGATACTCAATGAAGGGGTTTCTTCTGAATAAAATTTGATGTGATTTGAAATGGCATCGATATGCGCATCATTTTCAATATACAATAAACCATAACCCGAACTTTCTTCAACCAATTTTTTAGCCGTTTCCAAAGGCATGTTTTCCAAAAAATGATAAGACAGATTATTGGAGTCTTCAAACACACCTTTTGCAATTCCCGATTCATCCAAAACAGAAATGGTACGGTGGTTTTCATTATTCAATTGCGATAAGTAAGCCACAATAGATACAAGCGCTATCATAATCATTGGACTCATAAACGTCATGATAATGAAGGATTTGTTTCTAACCTTGGTTAAGTATTCACGTTTTATGATAAGTGATAAATGGTTCATCTTTTAATTATTCTTAACGGTTTGGATAAAAATATCGTTCACGCTCGGTATCAATTCCACAAAATGGGATACGTTGCCTTGGGTGGTTAAATAGCGAAGCAAATCATTTGGCGTATCGTTTTCTGAAAGTTTAATATTCAATTTCAAATCATCTTCCAGCGATTTAAAATGGGTTTTGGAGACTTGAAATTTATCACTTAAAAGCGCTTCCAATGATTTTTGGTCTGAAGCTTTTATCCCAACTTCATACGTATTTGTTTTGAAGCGTCTTTTAACGTCCACTAATTTACCGTCCAATATTTTGTTTGATTGATGTATCAAGGCAATATCGTCACACAATTCTTCTACAGATTCCATGCGGTGGGTTGAAAAAATAACGGTAGCGCCGTTTTCCCGCAACCTTAGGATTTCATCTTTAATCAAATTGGCATTTATGGGGTCAAAACCAGAAAAAGGTTCATCAAAAATCAACAGCTTAGGTTCATGTAAAACGGTAACCACAAACTGTATTTTTTGTGCCATTCCCTTAGATAATTCTTGGATTTTCTTGTTCCACCAATCGCCAATTTCCAATCTGTCAAACCAATATTTCAATCGGGTTTTGGCTTCTGTTTTGCCCAAGCCTTTCAACTGTGCCAAGTACAAGGCTTGCTCGCCAACTTTCATAGTTTTGTATAGACCGCGTTCTTCAGGCAAATAGCCAATATCTTTAATATGGGAATTGTTAAGCAAATCACCATCCAATAAAACCTGCCCCGAATCTGGCATAGTAATTTGATTGATAATTCTGATAAGGGTGGTTTTCCCTGCACCATTGGGTCCTAGCAGACCAAAAATACTACCCTTATGTACCGATAGTGATACATCATTAAGTGCTGTAAAATTTCCGAATTTTTTTGAAACTGAATGAACTTCTAACAAGTTATGCATGTATGTTTTTTATTGACAAATAATAAGTTGGTAAATATATTAAATGTTAACAGAGCTATTTGATGCTTTAGGATAACTTTTGCCATATTTTTTAGTTTCTGAATAAAAAAACAAAACCCACCCTTAAAAAATCAAGGATGGGAAAAAAATTGCTATGAAAAAGAAAAATTACCACCAAAATTAATTAGTGGTAAACCAAATATACTATTTTTTTTATAAACAGCTAATAAATCACTTAAGAGTTTCTAATAAATTTCAAATTTAGAATGAATCTTAGTTAGTGCTTCAACTGAAAATTAAGAAAACATATCTTTTACTTTTTCAAAAAATGATTTATCTGAACTTTCAGGTTTTGGAGAAAAATGCTCATCATCTTTCATCGCTTCAAAAAAGTCTTTTTGTTGTTTGTTCAAGGTTTTGGGCGTCCATACATTCACGTGCACCAACAAATCGCCTTTACCATAGCCATTGATGCTTGGTATGCCTTTTCCGCGCAAGCGTAAAATTTTGCCAGATTGTACACCTGCCTCAACTTTGATACGTACTTTACCAGTAACAGTATCAATTTCTTGAGAGGTTCCTAACACGGCATCCGGAAAACTGACGTATAAATCGTAATGTAAATTATCGCCTTCGCGTTGTAATTTTTCGTGTGGTTCTTCTTCAATAGCGACCAATAAATCCCCTGAAATGCCATTTCCTGGCGCTTCGTTTCCTTTCCCAGATACTTTAAGTTGCATCCCGTCAACAACGCCTGCTGGAATTTTAATGGATACCGTCTCTTCCGAAACTTTTAAACCTTGTGCATCGGCATCGGCTGGTTTTTTATCTATAATTTCTCCTGCACCCCCACATGCATTACAAGGTGCCGAGGTTTGCATTCTTCCTAAAATGGTATTGGCTATTCTGGTCACTTGTCCGCTGCCATTACAGGTAGAACAGGTTTTATATGTAGTGCCCGGTGCTTGTACTTTACGACGGACTTTTATTTTTTTCTCAACACCATTGGCAATTTCCTCTAGGGTTAATTTTACGCGAATTCTCAGATTGCTGCCTTTAACCCTGCGTTGGCCGCCACCGCCACCAAAACCAGAAAAACCGCCACCAAAGCCACCACCGCCAAAAATATCTCCAAACTGGCTGAATATGTCGTCCATATTCATGCCGCCACCTCCAAAACCACCGCCGCCATTTTCAAAGGCTTGATGGCCGTATTGATCATAACGTGCTTTTTTATTCTCGTTACTCAATACTTCATAAGCTTCGGCCGCTTCTTTAAATTTGGCTTCTGCTTCTTTGTTATCAGGATTTTTATCTGGATGAAATTCTATAGCCTTTTTGCGATATCCTTTTTTAATTTCGGCTGCGCTCGCGCCTTTAGTAATACCTAATACTTCGTAATAATCTCTTTTTGCCATGTTTTGGTTTATTTTCCTATAACAACTTTAGGGAAACGAATCACTTTTTCGCCTAGTTTATAGCCTTTTTCCACTACATCAATGATTTTTCCTTTTAAATCATCACTTGGTGCAAGTATTTGGGTAATGGCTTCGTGGTTATCTGCATTAAAAGTTTCACCTTTTTCAACTACAATCGCTTTAAGCCCTTTTTGCTCCAAAGTTGTTACCAGTTTCTGATAAATCAACAATACCCCTTTGCGCAATTCTTCAGCTTCTTTATCACTTTCAATATGGCTTAAGGCACGCTCAAAATCATCAAGAACGGGTAGCATGGTTTTCATAACCTCTTCACTGGCGGTAGAAAACAACTCAATACGTTCTTTTGAAGTGCGTCTTTTATAATTTTCAAACTCTGCAAATAGACGTAAAAATTTATCTTTTTCTTGCTTTAACTCGGTTTGAAGTTTTTCCTCTGGCGTCAGTTCTTCAGCCATTTGTTCTTCAACAACTTGATCTTCTATAGCTACAGCGTCT
>CAXBNH010000287.1:0-4322 GCA_963976905.1 uncultured Algibacter sp. | reverse complement strand
TGGGCCTGGAAATTATGGATGAAAGCGACAACGTTTCAGACCTTCAGCTTTTGGCCAGAAAAAGTTGGGAATCCCGAGCCAAAAAACTGGGTATTTTTGATGATAAAAACCCCTTAGAGTAATGGAAACCTGCATCATCAAATCACCATTGGGGTTTACAAAAATTATTGGAGATGATAATGGTATTTCAAATATTACGGTACTAAATACCAAAGAAAAACTAACCGATATCATTCCTTTAGAATTAGAGGATTGTGTTATGCAGCTCAACGAATATTTTGAAGGCTCACGCAAAAATTTCAACTTAAAATTAAATCCAGAAGGCACCGATTTTCAGAAAAAAGTCTGGAAACAGTTGGAACAGATTCCGTTTGGAAAAACCTTATCTTATTTAGAACTATCCAAACAATTAGGCGATGTAAAAGCCATTCGAGCCGTTGCCAATGCCAATGGTAAAAACCCGATTTGGATTGTAGTACCATGCCACCGCGTGATTGGAAGTAATGGTAGTTTAACAGGATACGCAGGCGGATTACACCGCAAAAAATGGTTGCTGGAACATGAAAGCCCCTATAAACAGCAATCTTTGTTTTAATACTATTACAGAATATTTTCCTATATTTAATTCAACTAAACACATTGTAATGAAATTCCTCAAAAAACTTTTTAAATGGTTGGCCATTATCATTGGGGTCATAATCTTATTGCTTTATATTTTTGATTATGGTTATATTTTAAAAGGCGTTCGCGTCGTTTATTTTACAGGACATAAAACCGCATTTATAGATGATTATCCCTATTTTGAAAATGATACCATTAAAAAAAGTCATCAGCCAGATTATTGGCCAGAACATAAAAATTACAATACCGTAAAAGAAACCGAAAAACTGGCTAAAGTCAATAAAGATTGGGGCACCATAGCGTATGTTATCATAAAAAATGATAGTGTTTGGTTTGAAAATTATTACGATGGTTTTAATGAAACTTCTAAAACCAATTCGTTTTCCATGGCAAAAAGCATGGTGACCTCATTGTTAGGAAAAGCCATTATGGACGGCCATATTAAAAGTCTGGACCAGCCCATTAGTGATTTTTATCCAGAGTATGCCAATACCAAAACCACTGTTGGCGATTTAGCCTCTATGGCCTCTGGATTGGATTGGGTGGAAGATTATACAGGCCCATTCTCTATAACTGCTCGCGCCAATTATGATGATAATTTAGCCGAAATTATGCTGAACCAAAAGATAATAAAAACACCAGGCAAGGCCTTTGAATATTTAAGTGGAAACACCCAATTACTAGGCATGATTATCCAAAAAGCAACTGGAAAATCATTGGCAAATTACCTTTCTGAAAGCTTCTGGAAACCCATGGGCGCAACAGAAAATGCCCTTTGGGAACTCGATGATGACGAAAACCGATTGGCAAAAGCCTTTTGCTGCATTTCCAGCAATGCCAAAGATTTTGCCCGTTTCGGAAAACTTTATAAAGACCACGGCAAATGGCACGGAAAACAACTATTGGGTTCTGCTTTTGTGGCAACATCCATTACCCCACGGTTTAAGGAAAGTCCGCAATACGGCTACGGCTGGTGGCTGAAAACAATGGGCGACAAGCATTTTTTTATGATGCGCGGGCATTTAGGGCAGTATGTGATTGTGGAGCCTAATGATAATGTAATTATTGTGCGTTTGGGTCATAGAAAATCACCCGATGAAGGTGTTGGCCAATTTACTGAGGATATTTCGGTTTATATTGAAGAAGCTTATAAAATGCTAGAAAATGATAAGTAAACTCAACCTCGAAAATATATTATTTCTGGACATTGAAACCGTTCCAGAAGTACAGCATTTTTCTGATTTAGACGATACCAAACAAGCGCTTTGGGAACACAAATCAAAATACCAACGTAAAGAAGATTTTACGGCTGAAGAATTTTACGACCGCGCAGGCATTTGGGCAGAATTTGGTAAAATTGTTTGCATTTCGGTAGGTTATTTTAATATTCTAAATGATTTAAGAACGTTTAGAACCACCTCATTCCATGGCGATGAAATCAAAATTTTAAAAGATTTTAAAAATTTATTGATATCGCATTTCAGCCAAACCAAACATTTACTTTGCGCCCATAATGGTAAAGAATTTGACTTTCCATACATTGCACGGCGCATGATTATACATAATATAGAATTGCCGCACAAACTCAATCTTTTCGGCAAAAAACCTTGGGAAGTCCCACATTTGGATACTCTGGAACTCTGGAAATTTGGCGATTATAAAAGCTATACCTCTTTAAAACTACTGACCCACGTTTTGGGCATCCCCTCGCCAAAAGATGATATTGATGGCAGCGAGGTCTATCGTGTTTATTACGAAGAAAACGAAATTGACCGTATTGTAACCTATTGCGAAAAAGATACCATTGCCGTGGCACAAATATTCTTAAGATTACGAGGCGATGACATTTTAACTGACGACGAGATTATCCACATATAACATGCAAGACACCCCCATTTTAAACATTGAAAATCTTTCTATTTCATTTGGAAATAATGAAGTCATTCACAATATTTCGTATCAATTAAAACCAAATGAAATTTTAGGAATCGTAGGGGAATCTGGTTCAGGAAAATCGGTATCTTCTTTAGCCATTTTAGGATTGCTTCCAAAAAAAATATCAAAAATTAATTCTGGCAGTATTATTTATAATAATAAAGATTTAACCACCCTCTCACCAAAATTATTTCAACACATACGGGGGAAAAAAATAGCTATGATTTTCCAAGAACCTATGAGTTCTTTAAACCCATCAATGACCTGTGGGGAGCAAGTTCATGAAATACTATTGCAACACACCAATCTTTCAAAACAAAAAGCTAAAACTGAAACCATTTCACTCTTTGAAAAAGTGAAACTCCCCGATACTCATCGAGTTTATAATGCCTATCCGCATGAAATTTCTGGAGGCCAAAAACAACGCGTAATGATTGCCATGGCGATTGCTTGCAAACCCGATATTTTAATTGCGGACGAACCTACAACAGCTCTTGATGTAACCGTTCAAAAAGACATTATCAGCCTATTAAAAGCCTTACAAGTAAAGACCAAAATGAGTATCATTTTTATTACCCACGATTTGGCTTTGATTTCCGAAATTGCTGACAGGGTTTTGGTCATGTATAAAGGCAATATTGTGGAACAAGGTTTGGTTGCTGATATTTTTAAAAACCCACAACACAATTACACCAAAGCTTTGATAAATTCGCGACCGTCTTTGGATACCCGTTTAAAAACCTTGCCAACCATTCAAGATTTTTTGAACGGGACTATTTCAAATGAAATCATTACATCAGAACAACGTAAAAAAAACCACGAAACATTATATAATAAGCCGCCATTGTTGGAAGTTATTAATGTTGAAAAAGAATACCTTTCAAAATCAGGTTGGTTTACAAAACCGAGTTCTTTTAAAGCCGTAAACCAAGTAAGTTTTAAATTGTACGAAGGCGAAACTTTAGGCTTGGTAGGCGAATCGGGCTGCGGTAAATCTACTTTGGGAAACGCCATTCTGCAATTGGATAAAGCTACTGCAGGCCAAATTTTATATAAAAGAACGGATATTACAAAACTCCCCAATTCCGAAATAAAAAAACTCAGAAAAGAAATTCAAATTATTTTTCAAGATCCGTATTCATCATTAAATCCAAGAATTCCCGTGGGCGAAGCCATTATGGAACCGATGAAAGTGCATAAACTTTACAATTCTGATACCGAGCGAAAAGAAAAAGCTATGGCTATTTTAAATCGGGTAGGGCTATCTGAAGATTATTTTAACCGCTACCCTCATGAATTTTCAGGTGGACAACGACAGCGTATCGGTATTGCCAGAACCATTGCCTTGCAGCCCAAATTGATTGTTTGTGATGAATCAGTTTCGGCTTTGGATATTTCGGTGCAAGCACAAGTTTTAAACTTATTAAACGAACTTAAAGAAACCTTTGGATTTACCTATATTTTTATTTCACACGATTTGGCGGTGGTAAAATACATGTCTGACCAATTGTTGGTCATGAATCAAGGCAAAATTGAGGAGTTGGATGATGCCGATGTGATTTATAATCATCCGACAAAAGACTACACAAAAAAATTAATTGATGCCATTCCGAAAGGACTATAAATGATATAAAAAATACTGTCCCGAAACTTGTCAGGTTTCGGGACAGTATAACTAAAATAACATGTTATAATTTGGGAGGATTATAGCATGAATATTTTTTTTGTTAAATACACCAAACTCTTAAAAAATTAGTCGCCATTTG
>CAXBNH010000286.1:0-4353 GCA_963976905.1 uncultured Algibacter sp. | reverse complement strand
AAGGTGTTGGTGATGATGCTGTTGCTGATGGATGGGGCATCCGTATTAAAAATGCATCAAATATTGAAATCCGCAATATTGGTAGCATGAACTGCAACAGTGATGAGGGGGACAATATTGGGCTTCAACAGGGTAACGATCATATTTGGGTACATAATGTGGATTTCTTTTATGGCGATGCCGGAGGTGATGCCGATCAGGCAAAAGGAGATGGTGCTTTGGATTGCAAAAAATCAACCTATGTAACGTTTTCATACAATCATTTTTGGGATTCTGGAAAATCTAACCTTCTAGGCCTTAGTGAAAATGGCGACAATGATTTGTTTATAACCTACCACCACAACTGGTATGATCATTCTGATTCGCGCCATCCACGTGTGCGTTACTACACCGCCCATGTTTACAACAATTATTATGATGGCAATTCAAAATACGGTGTAGGCTCAACTTTAGGTTCATCGGTATTTGTAGAAAATAATTATTTCAGAAATTGCAAATATCCCATATTAACATCTTTACAAGGTACCGATATTTTTTATGGCTACCCTACCTTCTCGGGTGAAGACGGTGGAAGTATCAAAGCATTTGGCAATACCATTATCGGGGCTACACGATTTGACCCTTATGGTGCTGATGGCCCTACTACTTCTACAATTGAGTTTGATGCCGTAGTTACTGCTACTAGAAATGAAACAATCCCTAATGCTATTACCTCTAAAACAGGCGGGAATACTTATAACAATTTTGACACGGACAGCAGTAGCTTTCTTTTTTATTCCTATACACCAGACACTCCCGAAGATGCTAAAACCAAAGTCATGCAGTTTTCAGGCAGAATGCATGGGGGTGATTTTGAGTGTGCTTTTGACCAACCTGGTGATGATACTTCATCAACAGTAAATACGCCCCTTAAAGCGGCACTTGTTGCTTATACCACTAATTTGGTTTGTGTTCAAGGCATTAATGAACCACCAAGTAGTCAGACGCTAACGGTTACAACAAGTAACGCCGACCAAAATGTGACGGAAGGAAATGCCATTGACCCAATAGTCTTTACTTGGGGTGGTGATGCAACCGATGCCAACGTAACTGGATTGCCTGCTTCAGGAATTACTTTCGTAAAAAATATTACTAGCAAAACAATCACTGTTTCAGGTACTCCAACAGCAAATGTTTCTTTTTCTGTAAGCAGTTCTGGTTCTGCTGGAACTCCAGTAAATATATCGGGCAATATTACTGTTGGAACAGTTACAACTGGTGATGAGATTCACAATTTTACTGAATCAGGCAAAACCAGCGCTTTCTATAGCATAACAGGTAGCCTTTCAACTTCAAAAGGTACTGCTCATTATAATGGTCTTGACCTGACCCAATGTTTAAAAATGGAATCGAGTACCAATATTTCATTTACAACAAGCCAAACAAGCACATTAACTTTAGTGCTCAATGACGGCTATTCGGGGAGTTTAAATATTGATGGTGTTCCATACAATGGTGTGAATGGAATAATTACTTTAGAAATTAATGCAGGCATTCACGCTATTCAAAGGACATCAGGTGTTACATCTACAAATCTTTATTACATGAGTGTTGAATACTCATCTCTAGGAATTGATGACATCAAAGCAACTGAAGTGATTTTATATCCAAATCCTGTTACCAATAGTTTGCATTTATCTTCAAAAGCCGATATAGAAAAAATTAGAGTTTATAGCCTGTTAGGTGTATTGGTAAAAAGCATGGACGGAGCTATTGAAACCATCGATGTGAGTAACCTAAATACTGGAAGCTATTTGGTAAAAATATTTACCAGTCAAGGTGTAATGGATAAAATGATTGTGAAGAATTAACATTTAGAAATGAAGTGTAGTTTATAATTAAATTTTAAAAAGCCAGAGCGCTTCAAATTTGAAGCGCTCTGGCTTTTTAAACATACCTGTAAATGACTTGTTCCTATAAATAATAATTTGATGTCACATTAGTGAAAACATCAAATTTATAATAAGGTTATGGATAACACACTTCCAAAAGCGTTCTATTAAACCTTTTTAAATGGTCAATAACAGAAATGATTCTATTATACTTTAAAGCAATAGCTTGTTTACTCTTACTTTTTAAGGTTACTTCATATTCATAATTCACACCTTCAATTAAAGCTATTTGAAACCATCCATTTGGCAAAAACACTTTTAAGCCATTGGTTTGTTCTTGTTGTTGGTATAAAATAAATTCTCCGCTCATCCAATTGAGCAATTTATTAAAATCATCAATATTTTTTATAGGTTCACGCCAAATCAACTGATAATTTGAATTTATGAATTCTGGTTCCATCCCTTATTGATATGAATATTAAATGAGCGTTTTAATGGCTTCTATAATACGTTCAGCCAAATTATCTGCCTTTTCCTGTGAGGAACTTTCAGTATAAATTCTGATGATGGGCTCTGTGTTGGACTTTCTTAAATGCGCCCACTCCGTTTCAAAATCTATCTTCACACCATCATCAATAGTATTCACTTCCTCTTTTTGATATATGGTTGCCATTTTTCCCAAGATAATATCCACATTGATAGAAGGCGTGAGCTCAATTTTATTTTTACTCATAAAATAACTAGGATAAGATGCCCGCAATGCTTTACAAGATATTTTTTTATGAGCCAAATGGGATAAAAACAAAGCAACGCCTACTAAAGAATCTCTCCCGTAATGCGATGCTGGATAGATAATTCCCCCATTCCCCTCACCACCTATGATGGCATTGGTTCGCTTCATTTCAATGACTACATTTACCTCGCCTACAGCACTTGCCGTGTAAGTGCCTCCGTGTTTTTTTGTCACATCACTCAAAGCCCTCGATGAAGATAAATTGGAAACCGTAGTCCCTTTTGTTTTCCCAAGTACGTAATCTGCACAAGCCACCAAAGTATATTCTTCTCCAAACATAGAGCCATCCTCACAAACCAATGCCAGCCTATCCACATCGGGATCTACTACAATGCCTAAATCTGCTTTTTCTTTAACGACCAAAGCCGAAATGTCTGTTAGATGCTCTTTTAATGGTTCTGGGTTATGCGGAAAATGACCATTGGGCTCGCAATATAATTTGACACATTCCACGCCTAAAGTTTCCAACAAAGCTGGTATGGCTATGCCTCCTGTAGAATTAACAGCATCTACCACCACTTTAAAATTCGCCTTTTGCATTTAGCAATTTTAAGGCATTCCATTGTTTTGGGTTATGGCTTGCCGTAATGATGATACCACCATCTGCGGATTCCAATGGCACCGCTATTTCCACGGTTGGCGTTGTTGAAAGCCCAATATCAATTACATCAATGCCAAGTCCTAACAATGTGTTGCAGACTAAACTGCTTACCATTTTTCCTGAAATACGGGCATCCCTCCCCACAATTACGGTCAAGTTTTTGCTGTTGGATTGCTTTTTAAGCCACATACCGTAAGCAGCCGCAAATTTTACGGCATCAACAGGAGTTAGGTTATCATCTACTTTACCACCTATTGTCCCTCTTATTCCTGAAATAGATTTTATTAATGCCATGTCTTTTTCTTATTTAATAATGCCACCTTACAAAAGCTTCCATTGCTGCATAATGCGATAATCCCAATTGGTCATAGAGGTCTGCCGTTTCATTATTTCTGTCTTCTGCACGTTGCCAAAACTCTCTACTGTCTGTACCTTGGAACACCACGCCATCCTTTTGTGATTGGTGCTTAAAAATACCCTTTCGTTTTTCCAAAACTTGGTCTGGGCCCATGGGTACTGCCATTTCAATTTCATCAATGCCCCACTCTTGCCATGCGCCACGGTATAACCATAACCAACAATCTTTCATAAACTTTTTAGGTTTCAGTTCCTTGACCGCTGCAAAAACAGCATCCAAACACACTTTATGGGTACCATGTGGGTCAGCCAAATCGCCTGCTGCATAAATCTGGTGTGGTTTGATTTTTTCTATTAAATCGGATGTTATTTTCACATCGCCAATGCCTATAGGGTTCTTTTTTATGGCTCCTGTTTCGTAAAATGGAAGCTCCATAAAATGAATCTGTTCATCTGGAACACCCACAAAATGGCAAGTTGCCCTTGCCTCGCCTTTTCTTATCAATCCTTTTATATATCTTACTTCTGATGTGTCAATTTCACTAGATTTTTTGTTCTTCAGAAATTCGGCAGCTTTTTTGTAAATGGCTACAGCCTCTTTATTATCGATACCAAATTTATCATTATAGTCACACACAAAACTGGCAAACCTTAAAGCCTCATCATCGGCAACCGCTATATTTCCAGAAGTTTGATAGGCTACATGTACATGATGACCTTGATCTACAAGG
>CAXBNH010000285.1:0-4356 GCA_963976905.1 uncultured Algibacter sp. | reverse complement strand
AAACCAAAAACCTTGTTTATGAACGCACAATATTGCTATTGCGGATGCAAATTTAAAATTTTTCTACTAAATCCAAAGCCTTTTATGAAAATAAATATAATTTATTTTAAGCCTGTTTTTTCTTGACCAACATACGTTTTATTTCATTCAATTTCATGAGGGCTTCAACAGGTGTAAGTGTATCAATATCAATGTGTAGAATTTCATCTTTGATGTTCTCCAAAAGAGGATCGTCCAAATTGAAAAAGCTCAATTGCATATCATCATGTATGGATTTTACCTTATCAGTAAGCGCATCACTAGAATGCGACTTCTCCAATTTCTTCAATATTTTGTTCGCTCGGTGCAAAACCTGCTGTGGCATGCCCGCCATTTTTGCCACATGGATCCCAAAACTATGGGCACTACCACCTTCAACAAGTTTTCTTAAAAACAGCACGTTATCTTTCAATTCTTTAACAGATACGTTGAAATTTTTAATACGTCCAAAAGTTTCGGCCATCTCATTCAACTCATGATAATGCGTGGCAAACAAGGTTTTTGGTTTTGCAGGATGCTCATGCAAATATTCACTAATGGCCCAAGCAATGGAAATACCATCATACGTACTGGTACCACGGCCAATTTCATCAAGCAACACTAAACTTCTATCTGAAATATTGTTCAAAATAGAAGCTGTTTCATTCATTTCCACCATAAAGGTAGATTCTCCCATGGATATGTTATCGCTAGCACCTACCCTAGTGAAAATCTTGTCCACCAAACCAATGCGGGCCGATTCTGCGGGCACAAAACTGCCTATTTGCGCCAATAAAACAATTAAAGCGGTTTGGCGTAAAATAGCAGATTTACCGGACATATTGGGTCCTGTAATCATGATGATTTGTTGCGCTGTCCTATCCAAAAAAACATCATTTGTAATATAGGCTTCCCCTATCGGCAATCGCTTTTCTATAACGGGATGACGCCCTTCTTTTATATCTAAATCATGGGATTCATCAATTTCTGGATATACATAATTATTATCTGTTGCCAACTGCGCAAAGCCGCACAAACAATCCAACTGCCCAATTAAATACGCATTTTGTTGCACAGGTTTTATATATTGGTTCATCCAACTTACCAATTCTGCAAACAATTGTTGCTCAATGGTCTGAATTCTGTCTTCTGCCCCTAAAATTTTAGCTTCATATTCTTTTAATTCTTCGGTAATGTAACGCTCAGCATTTACCAAAGTTTGCTTTCGTATCCAATCCGAGGGCACCTTATCTTTATGTGTATTGCGCACTTCAATATAATAACCAAACACGTTATTGGATGCTATTTTAAGTGAGGTAATCCCAGTACGCTCACTTTCACGCTCCAACATCTTATCGAGATAATTTTTACCGGATTTTGACAAGCCTCGCAATTCATCCAATTCTGAAGAAAAACCAGTAGCAATCGTATGTCCTTTCAATACATTTACAGGTGCATCTTCATTGAGAGTTTCCTTTATTTTTTCACGGAGCACGTCACAGCTCAAAAGCGTATCGCCAATAATTCTTAGTGATTCGTTATCGCTTTGCGAAGCCAATGCCTTTATGGGAACAATCGCTTCTAAAGAATTTTTAAGTTGAATGACTTCTCGCGGATTCACTTTTCCAGTCGCCGTTTTTGAAATCAATCGTTCTAAATCACCAATGTGTTTGATATGGTTTTGAATCTTTGGGAGCGTACTATTTTCCTTAGTCAAAAAATTAACCACCTCATGGCGTTGCTTGATTTTATCTACATTTTTTAAAGGGAGTGCCAACCAACGTTTCAACAACCTGCCGCCCATGGGCGAAATGGTTTTATCAATCACGTTTAAAAGCGTGACCGCATTATTGTTTGTTGAATTGTAAAGCTCTAAATTTCGGATGGTAAATTTATCCATCCACACATAATCATCTTCGGCGATTCTGGAAATGGACGTGATATGTTGTAATTTATGATGTTGGGTCTCACCTAAATAATGAAGTATGGAACCCGAAGCGATAATGCCTTCATACAGATCTTCAATTCCAAAACCTTTGAGTGTTTTTGTGTTGAAATGTTTTATGAGGGTTTCATTAGCATAATCGGTTTGATACACCCAATCTTCCATATAAAACGTATGGAAATCATTACCAAAAGTGTCGTTAAACAAAGAGCGCTTTTGTTTGGAAACCAACACTTCACTCGGACTGAAATTTTGAAGCAATTTATCTATATACTCTGCATTGCCTTGTGAAGTTAAAAATTCTCCTGTGGAAATATCCAAAAACGAAATACCTATATATTTTTTGTCAAAATATACCGAACACAAAAAGTTGTTCGATTTGGAAACCAACACCTCATCATTCAGTGCCACACCGGGCGTAACCAATTCCGTAACACCACGCTTCACAATAGTCTTAGTCTGTTTGGGGTCTTCCAGTTGGTCACAAATAGCCACTCGCAAACCAGCTTTAACCAACCTGGGCAAATACGTATTTATGGAATGGTGCGGAAAACCAGCCAACGCCGTTTCACCCTCGCTACCGGCACCTCGTTTGGTTAAGGTAATCCCTAAAATGTCAGCCGTTTTTACAGCATCTTCCCCGAAGGTTTCATAAAAATCGCCCACTCGAAACAACAACATGGCATCTGGGTACTTTGCTTTAATGGCATTGTACTGTTTCATTAACGGGGTTTCTTTTTTTACTTTATTGGCCAATGGTAAGTGATTTAGTTTTTGTTATTTTGCAAGTACCTGTAAGGGTCGCTAATGTAATTATAATTTGATTTTTTAAAAAATGGACTTCTTAGAAGTTATTTACAATTAGCATGATATTTCAACAATTTACTGGTCATACTGAATCAAATTGACTAATCGCAAGAAAAAGATGCTTCAACCGCACTCAGCATGACATAAGACTATATAACGTGAGAAAACTAAAAAACAGCGAATTAGACCGATTGAGTGTTGATGGCTTTAAAGATGCACAGAAAACCCCCATTATTATTGTGCTTGACAATATTAGAAGTCTAAATAATATTGGTTCTGTGTTCAGGACCAGTGATGCTTTTCTTGTTGAAAAAATCTATCTGTGCGGCATTACGGCAACACCACCGCACAAAGACATCCATAAAACCGCTTTGGGAAGCACCGATACTGTGGATTGGGAATACTTTGAAAACACCATGGATATCATTGAAAAACTAAAAGCCAAAAAAGTAAAAATATGTGCTATCGAACAAGCTGAAAATGCAACCATGCTTAACGACTTTACACCTCTACAACAAACAACCTATGCCTTGGTTTTTGGCAACGAGGTAAAAGGCGTTTCACAAAACGTGGTGTCTTCCAGCGATGTGGTTATTGAAATACCACAATTTGGCACCAAGCACTCTTTAAATATTTCTGTGAGTTGCGGGGTTGTAGTTTGGGATGTGTTTTCAAAACTTTCCAATCTGAACAATTGACAAAACTTTAAATCAATTTTCACAAAACCTTCTTTATTACAGGCTTAAAAAGCTATTTTTGTTAACCATGCTTTAATTGGAAACCTCAAAATGAATTTAACCATTGAAAATATTTTATTAGTAGGCTCTCTTTTACTTCTTACAAGTATTATTGCTGGTAAAACGTCCTATAAATTTGGAGTGCCAACCTTACTGTTATTTTTAGCAATAGGGATGTTGGCAGGCTCTGAAGGCATAGGAGGCATTCTTTTTGATGATCCAAAAATGACACAGTTCATCGGTATTATATCCCTTAATTTCATACTGTTTTCAGGAGGGCTGGACACCAATTGGAACAGTATTAAACCCGTACTGAAAGAAGGTATCGCACTATCAACCCTTGGCGTTCTGCTTACTGCGCTTTCTATTGGCTGTTTTGTATGGTTTATTACAGATTTTACCATTTATGAAAGCATGCTTTTGGGGTCTATCGTTTCTTCAACGGATGCGGCAGCTGTTTTTTCCATTTTGCGTTCAAAAAACCTAGCCCTAAAAACCAACTTAAGGCCCACTTTAGAATTGGAAAGCGGTAGTAACGACCCCATGGCCTATGTTTTGACTTTAGCGTTTTTAACACTTGTGGTTAATCAAAACCAAGGTATTTATTCTATTATTCCGTTGTTTTTGCAACAAATGGTTTTTGGCTGTATTGCAGGTTTTTTATTTGGAAAATTAAGCAAACTCATCATTAACAAAATCAAACTTGATTTTGAAGGACTTTACCCTGTTCTGGTAATTGCTTTAATGTTTATCACATTTTCAGCAACCGATTTTATTGGCGGCAATGGTTTTCTTGCAATTTATATATGTGCGGTTTATTTGGGCAACCAAGACCTCATCCATAAAAAA
>CAXBNH010000284.1:0-4393 GCA_963976905.1 uncultured Algibacter sp. | reverse complement strand
TTGGAGAAACCGCTTAGGTTATAATGAAATTATGACCGAAAACTATTTACGTCACCCAGGCTATGCTGAATATCCTGTAGTTGGTGTTAGCTGGATTCAAGCTGTGGAATTTGCCAACTGGCGTTCAGATCGTGTTAACGAATACAACCTTGAAAAAGCAGGTTACCTAAAACGTGATGCAAAAACGATGGATGTTAGTGCTGAATCTAATTTCAATACAGACACCTACATCAACGCACCTACCCAAACATACGGTGGCAATGAAGAAATCATAAACGCTGAAGGTAGAAACAAAAGAAACGTAAGAGTTGATGCCGATGGCAACGAAAGCAATGTATTTGCAACCCGTGAAACAGGTATTATATCTCCTAAATACAGACTCCCAACTGAAACAGAATGGGAATATGCCGCTTTAGGATTAAGTGAAATACGTAGCTATAATTTGTATAGAGGACGTAAAAAATATCCATGGGACGGTCAATACACACGTTCCGGAAAACGTAAGATACGTGGTGATCAAATGGCTAATTTCAAACAAGGCAAAGGTGATTATGGTGGTATTGCTGGATGGTCTGATGATGGTGCAGATATTACCAACAAAGTAAAATCTTATGAGGCCAATGATTACGGCCTTTATGATATGGCAGGAAATGTTGCAGAATGGGTTGCCGATGTTTACAGACCTATTATTGATGATGAGTTTAATGATTTCAACTACTACCGTGGTAACGTTTATACTAAAAACGCTATAAATGACGATGGTACAGTAAAAATTGTAACTCCCGAAAATATTGTTTACGATACAACTTCTACTGGAAAATTAGTAGCTAGAAATTTACCTGGCGAAATTCTTCAAGTACCGGTTGATGAAAATGAAACGTATTTAAGAACCAATTTTGATAAAAGTGACGAAATCAACTTTAGGGATGGTGATAAGCGTTCTTCACGTTATTTTGAAAGTTTTAACGAAGAGGACGAAAAAGCCAACAAAACATCTGAAACTAGCTTGATGTATAATTCCCCTAAGCACAATATCACAAGGGATTCTCTAGGAAATATTGTTAGGGAATATGACAAAACAAACAACAGAACCTCATTAATCAATGACGAAGTTCGCGTTTACAAAGGCGGTTCTTGGAAAGACAGAGAATATTGGTTAGACCCAGCCCAAAGACGTTATTTCCCACAAGATATGGCAACAGATTACATCGGGTTTAGATGTGCTATGTCTCGAGTAGGCTCAAAATCTAAAGGAAAAAACAAAACAAAGAATTAATACATTCAGAATATAAAAAAAAAAAGTCCTAACACTTGTTAGGACTTTTTTTTATATTTTTAATACTCAAAAAACGCTTCGGTGCATAACATCGGAGTTTCTTTTAAAAATTGTCTTTCCCGTGAAAACGGGAATCCATGCTATAAAAAATTGAACCCTTGAAAATAGAACAATTACATCGCCTTTTCTTAACGTGCAGTTGTGTTTGTACCGACACTCGTAAAATCCAAAAAAACAGCATGTTTTTTGCCCTTAAAGGCGAGAATTTTAACGGGAATGCCTACGCGGAAAAAGCTTTGGATAGTGGTGCAAAATACACCATTATCGATGACCCTGCGTTTGATATTTTAAATGAAACTATTTTAGTTGAAAACGTACTGGAAACACTTCAGCAACTGGCCACCTTTCATAGAAGGTATTTAAAAGTTCCCATCATAGCACTAACGGGCAGCAATGGAAAAACCACAACCAAAGAGCTTATAAATGCCATATTATCACAAAAATACAAGACCACTACTACTGTTGGCAATTTGAACAACCATATTGGTGTGCCGTTAACGTTGCTTTCCATGAATGAACATACAGAAATAGGTATTGTGGAAATGGGTGCCAATCATTTGGAAGAAATAAAATTTCTGTGTAAAATCACTAAGCCCGACTACGGTTTTATTACCAATTTCGGAAAAGCGCATTTGGAAGGTTTTGGCGGTGTTGAAGGCGTGATTAAAGGCAAAAGCGAAATGTATGATTTCCTTATTAAAAAGAAAAAAACCGTTTTTGTAAACGGCAGCGATGCCATTCAAATTGAAAAAACAAAAGATGCCAATATATTTAGTTTTGGAAATACCCCAGATTTCAATGTTCAAATTGAATTTATAGACGCCCAACCCAATGTAAAGGTAAATTATAATGGTCTGACCATCCAAAGCCATTTAATTGGAGAATACAATTTCAGTAATATTGCTGTTGCCATTGCCATTGCCAATTATTTTAAGGTAGAAGATAAGCTTATTAAAACAGCCATTGAAAGCTATATCCCATCAAACAACCGCTCACAGGTCTTAACAAAAGATTCCAATAAAATTATTATGGATGCTTATAACGCCAACCCAACCAGTATGCGGGCTGCGTTGTTAAATTTTGATAAATTAAAAGATAAAACAAAGATTGCTATTTTAGGCGATATGTTTGAGCTTGGCAATGAGGCAGATGATGAACATCAAGAGATTGTGGATTTGATTGAAACTTTAAAATTGAAAACCACATTTTTAATAGGAAAGAACTTTTATAAAACTAAAACCACTTCAAAAAGCATAAATCAATTTGAATCGTTTGAAGATTTTAAAGACCTCTTTGATTTTTCACAAATTGCAAATACAACCTTTTTAATTAAGGGCTCTCGTGGCATGGCTTTGGAGCGTATTTTATAATTTCAAAAAATTATTCTTTCACAAATTTAATGACTTGAAACGTATCATTAATTTCTACTTTAAGAAAATAAATTCCTTGCAATCGATTTGAAACATCAATCGAATTATCTATTATGGATTCTTTGTTAAAAACCCCTATTTCTTGCCCAAATAAATTATATATAATAGCTTTTTTAATTGTTTCATCTGATTCTAAATGAATAAAGTCACTCACAGGATTCGGATAAAATGCAATGCTTTCTTTTTCAATAACATCATCTAACCCCAATACCGTTGCACAATCCGTTTTAAATTCCGTTTGGCTATCTTTATTGGCCCAATTAGCATCACTCCACGCCACATCGTCCACTTGGGCACAGGCTAAACTGGAATTGCTTGTAGCATTAAATGATGTAAGTATAGTATTGTTGCCGTTTTTAAGATTTAAACTTTCCAATTGATTATTTGAACAATCTAAACTTGTTAAAGTGCTAACACCACTCAAATCCAAATTTGTTAGATTATTGTTGCTACAATTTAAAACCTGCAAACCTGTGAAAGTATTAACAGAAGCATTCTTTGTTTGACTGTTTTTTGAGGCAACATTAGGTACATTTCCAAACAGTAGACTCAAATCAGAAATATTATTCCCTGAAATATTTAGCTCACTCACACTTGTGAAATACTGCAAACCGGAAATATCATCAATACCCAGATTACTAAAATCTAAAGCACCTGTATAGGCGGCTGCTTCTTCTAAACTAATTAAACCATCACCCCCAGTATCTATCGCCAAGGTATAATTAGACATGGCTGTTTCAAGATTTGCATCAGGTAAATTTAATGGAGGCCATAAATCAGACCAGTTTCCAACCACTTTAAGCCCATCTATTGTAACTATAGGAGTATACGCCTCTTGCCGAAGAGAAATCTTATTAATTTCCACTACTCCAGAAGATTGATGCAAAGCATTTGCCTGGGCAGGCTCATTAGCAACAGGAGCAGTTAGTACATATAATTTTGAAGTACCAGAGGCTGTATCATAAGAAGCAACAATAAGGTACGTTGTTAATTTTGCATAACTGTTGGAATCCCAACTAACATCAGCACTAGTCCCGGAGGAAAGAATACCAAAATTAATACCACCACTACCATCGTCTCTTACAAAAACTCTTGCTCGAGCATTCTCATCACTATAGACACCAGGACTAACAAAAGTTTCTTCATTAAAATGAAGAAAATAATCAGAATCACCTGTTCGTGCAAAAGTTACATTTACTAAGGCACTTAAATAAATAGTTCCAGACAAAAGATCTAGTTGTCTATGAAGATCTGCTCCAAATTGCCCTGGTTGGCTAGCAATATTAAGCTTTGCAGAACCACCAATAGCTATGGGCTCATAATCTGGCATCATCAAACTGGTTACAGAATAATCTATACGTGGCGTATCATCAGCACCTGCCTTTTCGACCCAATTAAACCCTACATTAATTAAGTTATCCTGAGTAAAACCATAATCGAAATTTTCAATAAGATATTCTTGACCAAAAGACACTATTGAAATTAATAAAGCCGCAAAAGTTAAGTGAATTTTTCTCATAATGATTGCTTTTAGTTGGTTATTATTGGTCTTCGTAAATTGCAATTTATAAGGAACTATAAATCACAGTTAAGACTTGGGAGCGTCTATTATTTCCATCGTTATAGA
>CAXBNH010000283.1:0-4425 GCA_963976905.1 uncultured Algibacter sp. | reverse complement strand
TCCAATAAAATACCATCAGCAACATTTAGCATGCCTCCTGCTTCTACTTCTACTTCCCTTACATGTGCATTGTTGATTAAAGTGCCACTACCACCATTTTTTACTGTCAATTTCAAACAGGAATCTGCATTGTTTGGAGCATTTCCTGCTCCAGACCCATTAAAAAAGTTGGGACTATCCCAAACAATTTGATCGGTATAACGTAACGTGAAATAGCGATTATTTGCAAATGTAACGCCTGTTGCGATAGCCGTTGAGCCTGAAATGGTTAAATTGTAAACATTGGTAGGTGATGAGAAGTCATAGGTGTTATCTATTACTAATTGCAATTCCGAACAGGTTTGCTTTCCAGATAAATCAATACCGCTGATATCAAATGACACCGTTACGGTCCCTAAATTTCCTCTTCTGTTAACGCGCCATCTGGAATTTAACTGTTCTGTATAGTTGCTGGGGTTTGTGCTAAAGTTGTAAGTGGGGTTTTTTGTTTCTTCGCCCCAAAATAAGAAATCATTATTATTTAAATTGCCAGGATTGCTTATTCTTACAATACCTGTGCCTTGTGAATCTGTATGGTTCGAGCCGTCTGATGCTTGCCCAATACCAGCGACGTTGTGGTCAAAATCGCCAGCTCCAGCATTGTCTCGGGTGTAAATATCGTCTGTTGTTAAAGGCGTATTATATTTTGCAGATAAATAATTATTAACTATAATTTTTTGTGCAGTATTGAGAGGTGTATTATAGAGAATTAGTTCTGATATTCTTCCGTTAAGGAATCTGCCAGTAGTACCATTTTCATTTCCTATATATAAACTTTGGCTGTTTGTTTGTGGTGTTTTATTGTCATCATCAGTTATAATGTTTGTAGCGTTTTTGTAAACATCTCTGCCTACAGCACTTGAAAAAGAATATTCGTATGCATCAAAATTAGTTGTAGAATAGAAGCCAGTAGCAGAGTTTGAAAAAGTTCTGGAGCCGTCGGTCATTTTTATAGGTGTATGGAATTCCCCTGTATCATAGGTAAGGAACTCATAATTTTCAAAAGCATCTTGGCCCTTCACGAAAATGGCATTGTAATTTTTATTTGTATTGGCTTTGGTGGCTACAAAAATATCCCAACTTGTTAGGTTTAAGGAAGCATCATTGGCAACTCTTAATTCGTCATTAACACCATCAAAATTAACAGATGGGTAACCATTGATGTCTGCTGTTACTAATGTAGGCCTAGCCCCAGTGTTTGAGGGTAATGCGTTATTTGTGTAGCCAGATTGGTCATACCAACCTGTAAGGCTTGTTCCTGTCAATGTTACTCCATTTGAGGCGTCAAGCCACAGTTTTAAGGCAGAGGTGCCATCGGTATTTCCAACACCTCCAGGACCCAAATAGCCGCTAACAGTAGGTTGTGTATAGCATAACTGTAACGTAATGCTGATAATAGTTCCGCCATCTCCATTGGCATCATCAATAACTCTTAAGGTCCAATTGCCATTGGAATTTTCTCCATTTAAGCCAGCTAAAGACCCTTCAGGTTGATAAGTGCCTGAAAGGGTCGTATTGCCAGTAGGTAATATATTTGCAGAGGCATCATCAAAAGTAACATTGTTGTAATTATCCCCGCTTCCTCCGTTATCAGTAGATAGTTCTATAGTGGTGCCCGATGGCGATATGATGTAAATATCCAGATCGGCATTATAGGTGTGGGTAATGTTTACAGTTACGTTTACATCGGTTATTGTATAAGAATCGGGTACATTTATAATAGAGTTATAAATTGCACCTGCTCCACTACTAGAAATAGCTGTTCCTGGTGTTACTGTATAATTTGTACAAATATCTTGTCCATAAAAATTTATGGAGCTTAAAAAAAGTACAATAAAAAATGCTGAAAATATTTTTGATATATTCATTTTGAGAGAGATTGAAAGAAATGAATAACAGGTAAGGGCCGGTTCAGGATTTTATTTAATATAGAAGTAGAAATTCCTAAAGTTTGCCCGTTAAATATTTTAGTTCTTTTAGATAAAGAGCCATTGTAAGTGCTATTGCCAAAACCACTAGGGCTTTCTTGTGAATAGATAATATTGAAAAATAGCAGTACGGCAAGTACTGATAAAGACTTGAGAGAATCCATTTTTTTGAGAGAATGAGAGAGTTAATAGCAATTTGTTTGATATCTTGGTAATAAATTACCTGGTATGCTTGATATTTATGGGTTAAATTTATTAATGTTTTTAAATTATTTAATTTAGACACGCAATTTTAAATTGCGTCACAATACAGGAATATAAAAAAAATATATTCATAGCAATTTACTTTTGAGAGATTAAAAATGCTAAAGTAAACATTTTTCTTAGATTAACTATGAACCAGAGAGGATGTGATCTTACTAAAATGCTTAAAACTGTTACTGAAAATCCAAAATGATAGTTTTAAGTTCAATTATTTTGCCACATAAATATGAAGCGTTAAGGAATGTGATTGGAAACGTTAATTTTAATTAAAATTAAAACTACCTTGATATTTTTCACTAAATTTAAAAACTTAAAAAAATAAATATAGCTTATTGAACAAATCTACTTTTAAATTTTACAAACCAAAACCCTACGATAATCATGGCACGAGCAATGCTTGAATACACCAAAACGGTACTTAACAAAGTGAGTTTTGATACGACACTGTTCTGTAGAGAAGTACAAAAGGCCTTAGAACGTTTATTGCCTTATGAGATTGAAGAACTTAAAATATTTATTCTCTCTCTCGTTCGACAGAACCCAGAATTAAATCAATGTTTGATTTATCTTAAACCATAAAACTAAAAAGCGACAAAATTGTCGTTTTTTTTGTGCCGATTTTTAAGTGCGAACACTATATTTGCAAGAAATAATTTTTCTGAAAAAGCCTATTGCCATATTACTTTTTTTAGTCTTATCACTAAGGCCCATATATTATTTGGGGCAAGTGGCTTATTTTGAGTTGAACATAGACTACATTATTGAAAATTATTGTGTCAATACAGACAAACCGCAGCTTCAATGTAACGGAAAGTGCCATTTGGCCAAACAACTTCAATTTGAAAGTGATGAGGCTTCTACCAAAGGGAATTTGAACACCGCGGCCATTTTAGAGTGTTTTTATCCCATTTTCAATAATTATCAAGCGTATTCATTTTCAATGGAATATGTAGATTGGATACCCAAACAAAATCTCATAAATCATTACCTTAATAACTACTCGTTTTTGCGAGGCATGTCTTTGTTGAGGCCTCCCATCAGTTAAATTTAAAATAGTTTTTTACAAGTAATGCCATAGTGGCATTATCAACTTTTGTATGTCTTTAATATTTACAGGCATACCAATTTTAATCAAGGCATTTGGTACTTGCCTAAAAAAGTGCCCTATTTTAAATTTAAAAATTAAATGAAAATCTCAAAATTTGCATGTGCAATCATGCTTGCTATATCAATTGTTTCATGTTCATCTGATAATGATGACGACACGATTTCAGGAGAAGGAACTATTACCATTGAATTTGATAATGCGTATTCCGATTCAGATTTATTGTTGAACACCACGTCATACAATGCCGTAGATACTGAAAAAATAAAAATAGCATCCGTAAAATATATTGTTAGCAATATAAGGTTAGAAGATGAAAATGGCATGGTATATACACAGCCTAAAAACGATTCTTATTTTATTGTAGATGAAGAAACTTCAGCATCACAGTTTATCAATTTATCAAATGTGCCAGCGGCAAACTACACCAAAATCACTTTTGGGATAGGCGTGGATCAAGCTAAATACCTTGAAGGCGCTACAGGTCAGGGCAATTTCTTAACCATGGCACAAGATGCCGGCATGATGTGGTCCTGGACTGCGGGTTACAAGTTTTTTGTATTTGAAGGGCTTTATACTTCTAGCACAACCACTACCGAAACTGCTTTTGCTTACCACATGGGAAGTCACGGAACGGCTTTAGATAACTATAAAGAAGTGACTTTGACTTTGACCAATAGTGCTAGGGTAAGAACAGATATGACGCCAGAAGTCCATATTGTTGCCAACCTATCAAATATTTTAAATGGAACGAACAAATTTAAATTAGATGATGCGGCCCAAATTCATGTAGATGCAGTAAAATCACCTCAAATAGCTACCAATGTTAATGGTATGTTTAAGGTAGACCACGTACATAATTAATATAGAATTTATATGGCTTGGTTAGATGCTTTTTCATTTAACCAAGCCAATCCAAAAAATTATGAAAACAACGGTTTTTATTGTTTTGATGTTTGGCATTTTTTTCTCGTGTTCAAAAGATAATGATGATTATGTTGCAATTCCTGTAGCATTAGAGATTGTAAAGCCTGCCAATTTTCCTGAAATTAAAAATTTAGATTTTTCAACAACCAGAATGAGACCTGC
>CAXBNH010000282.1:0-4438 GCA_963976905.1 uncultured Algibacter sp. | reverse complement strand
TTTAGATGCCATTTTTTTATTTCAGTTTATTCCAAATTGAATAATTTCTTCAGAAGAAAAGAGGATAATTTTATCCCTTAATACATTCCTGAAAATAGAATAAAGCAGTTTTTTTAAAATTCACAATAATTTCAAATAACACGTAGTCAATATATTATAAATTATTTTACTGGTTTGTTTGGATTTATTTTAGATATGACAAAAATCATAATTTAATTATTCGTTTCCTTAGAACTTTGTCCCATAATATAAAAGATAAATTATTATGAAGACGTTTAGAAAAATGAATATAACCCTGTTGAGCTTGTTGGCTATGTTCGTTTTAAAATCAGGTACAACCGAAGCTCAAGAATTCAATTTAAACAATCAAGAATCTTCACTAACTGTTGCAGGGACTTCAAGTTTGCACGATTGGCATGTTACTGCCGAAAATAAAAGCGGTAAAATAACATTCAAAAACTTAGAGGCATGCTTAATAGAAAGTTGCAATCTAGTGGTAGTGGCAGAAAGTTTGAAAAGTGGAAAGTCATCTATGGATAAAAATACCTATAAAGCTTTGAATACGGACGATTATAAAAACATCACGTTCCAGTTGGTTGAAGTAAAAGAGGTTGTAAGCAAAGGCGATGGCAAGTTTTCTGTAAAATCTATAGGAGATTTAACCATTACAGGTATTAAAAACCGGATTTCTTTAGATTTTACGGTGGGTACTAGAGGAGGAAAAATAAACTTAGTAGGCGAAAAGAAAATTAAAATGACCGATTTTGAAATAGACCCGCCAACGGCATTGTTCGGAACCATTACTACTGGCGATGACCTAACCATAAAATTCACAACAATTTTTAAATAAATCAAATTACAAACAATTAAATAACAGAAATCATGAAATCAATTTTTAAAAATGGCATATTATTATTTGCGGTTCTTATTATGGGAGCAGTAGCAAATGCTCAGCTAACTTTTGGGCAAGTACAGAATCAAATTCCAAGAAATCAAAATGGAATAAATCAATTTGACGTTAAAAAAGACAGCGTAGAATTTAAAGGAGTGAGTGTGGATTTAGGAGCAGCTTTTGCACTTCAATTTCAAGCAATAGATCAATTTAATGATCAACCAGCCACACAACCTGCACCAATTGCTGGTTACAGATTGAATGACCTATCAAACAATCTTAATTTACCAACAGCAAACATGAGCATTGGCGCTCAATTAGCTGATGGGGTAAGAGTGAATTTAGATCTTTATCTTGCTTCAAGACACCACAATGAAACTTGGGTAAAAGGCGGATATCTTCAAATTGACAAACTGGACTTTATCAAAAAAGATTTCTTGGCCGGTTTTATGCAATATGCTACTCTTAAAATCGGACAAATGGAGAACAACTATGGTGATGCTCATTTTAGAAGATCTGATAACGGGAACGCCATAATGAATCCTTTTATTGGTAATAATATTATGGACGCCTTTATAACAGAACCTGGTATAGAAGTATATTATAACAGAAGCGGTCTTGTAAGCATGTTGGGGGTTACCAATTCAAAATTAAATCAAAATGTTACGGAGGTAAAAGCTTCTGCTCCAGGACAAAATACCGTTATCAGTCCTACTATTTTGGCTAAGGTTGGGTTTGATAAACAAATTAACGAAGATTTAAGATTAAGACTTACAGGGTCTTATTACCATGTAGCTAATATGAGCAGTAGTTTATATTCATCTGATAGAGCAGGTAGCCGTTTTTATGGTGTTATGACCCATGGTGCTTACACAGGGGCAACTGGCGCAGTAGCCAGCAATTTTGATCCAACATCCAATAAAGATACGGGTCGTTTTAACCCTAGATTTGGTAACTGGGCTACTTCTGTAATGATTAACCCATTTGTAAAATACCAAGGATTGGAAGTATTTGGTACTATAGAAATAGCTTCTGGAGGTGATAAAAAAGGTACTGATGATAAACGTACCGTAAACCAATTTGCTGGCGATGTATTATATAGATTTGGAGCTAATGAAAACTTATATATTGGTGCTAAGTATAATAATGTAAGCGGAAAACTTGCAAATGCTGATACAAATGAAGTTTCAATAAACAGATTTGAAACAAGTTTAGGTTGGTTTATGACCAAAAATATCTTAGCAAAATTAGGTTATGTAAATCAAACTTATAAAGATTTTAGCCAATATACTGCCGGAAATCCTGAAGATTTATACGGAGGTAACTTTAAAGGCTTGATGTTTGAAGCTGTGATAAGTTTCTAAGCAAAAAAGATTAAGATTTAACAAGCCTCAATGTATATCGGTTTAATAATTAAAAAATATTAAATTGGCATATACTTTGAGGCTTATTCTTTTGATTATCAATAAGCGGTAAATTTTATTAAATATTATGGATTATGAAAAAGATGATGTTTTTAATTTTTATACTAGTATCGTTTGCTTTTGCAAAAAGGGATACGGTTGTTATGGAAACCTTGGTTATGGTAACCCCAGAAAGTACTTTATCTGTTAAAGGTACCACCAATATCAACACATTTGCTTGTCGCTATAATGTTAACCAATTAAAAAATCCTATCCCTGTTTTTTTTGAAAAAAAGGAAGATAAAATTATTTTCAAAAAAACAGCTTTAATTTTAGAAAATGCTTGTTTTGATTGCGGAGGAAAAGGAATAAATAACGATTTCCAAAAGCTGTTGAAATCTGAAGAACATCCTAAAATATATTTGTTTTTAAAAGAATTGGAAACCAAAATAGGGAGCTCTTCAAAGGTTCTTGCCCATGTGGATATACAAATTGCAGGTATTACAAATACTTATGAAATACCGGTAGCGTTGGTAGAAGAAAATAATATGCTTATAAGCGGAAATGCCAGCATCAGCCTAAAAGATTTTAAAATGAAACCACCAAAAAAAGTCTTTGGACTTATAGAGGTTGAAGATACCATTGAAATAGATTTTAAACTGGTGGTAAAAGAATACCGACCGTGAGTTTTATTATTTAACTTTCTTTTGGAGTTTAGTAGTATCCGTGAACCTGTTTATAGTGATTATTGGGTTATTGTATAAATAAATGCTGCTGGTTCCAGAGGCTTCTATGGTAATACTTTCTGTGGTATCAATAGTGGCGTCGCTCGATATTTCGCAAACTACATCGCAGGTTTTTACCGTATAATCTTTCCCGTCAAATTGTGAATAATCATTACCTTTTAATAGCAGCTTTTCGCCATGGCCTTCAATAGTGGCATTGCCGCGTTGGTATAAATCCATGCGCAATTCAGGGGAATTTATCAAACCATCCAATTTACCGTTATCGTTTAAAGTGATGGCTGCCGTATCACATAAAAGGTCTAGTTTCACTTTAGAGCGTTCGTTGCCTTCAAAATTAAAATCATCGGTCCTAATGGTTAAATCGGCTTTTGAACTCCCTCGGGTTTTTAATCTGGCATGGTTTAGTTCCATATAGGTGTTAACGATTTTATTTCAGCATCGTCACTTGTTATAACAGTATTCAGATTGGCATTGTACTTAACTTTGATGTTCAGCCGTTTTTTAGATGTGATTTTTGTGGTTTTATTAAATGATAGGATGCTATCCTTTACTTCAAAATCAATAAATTCATGCAGGTTTTCATCGGCTTCAACTTCTATGGAAGGGATTTTATTGTAAATGATCTCAATGTCAAAATCTTCATCAAGATCAATGGTGTGAAAGGCATCTATTAAGGTTTCCTGTATCACTACCGTTCTGTTGCCCTTTACTTTTTCGGGATTTTGGGCCTGCAATGAAAAGCACAAAAGTGAAATGAAAAATAAAACGAATGTACTTTTGCTCATGTCAAGGCGTATTGTGTTTAAACAATTCACTCTAAACCATTTCAAGCTTAATAAATTAGCCTAAAATGGTTTAGAGTGAATTGGTTAAAAATATTTTATTTTTTTGATATACTTCCTCCAGAGCTATTGCTTTTGTTTACTTTTTCTGGCAATCCATAATATCTAACACTACCACCGCTAGATGCATTAGCGGTTAGTTCTTTAGAGGTTTTAATTATAATACTCGATCCACTAGAGGCTGTGGCGTTACTAGAAATAGCATTTAAGTTAACCTTCATAGTGCTACCACTACTGGTACTTAGCTCCAACCGCTCACTATTTATGATGTTGGTTGAATATACACGACTACCACTTGCTGATTTGATTTTAGAGATGCCTTTAAAACTTACCATAACCTTTTTTGAATGGGCTTGCCTGATATTTTGGCTAGTGTGTATTTTTAAAACATCATCTATCACTTCAGTAATGATAAGCTTATGTAAATTTTCGTCAGCTTCAACGCTTATGTTCTGTATATCACTTTCCGACAAATAAACATCTAATCCTTCTGAAACATCAATACTTGAAAAAGTTTCAGAAGGATTAGATGTTTATTTGTCGGAAAGTGATATA
>CAXBNH010000281.1:0-4443 GCA_963976905.1 uncultured Algibacter sp. | reverse complement strand
CTTCTACCACATAACTATTTTCAACATAAACATAGGGTGCCATATCTAGTGAAGCTGCTATTCCATACATGTAATCAAATCCTAAATCATTTGGCGAGTTTAAAATTTTCCTCGAAAAATCAATATCCCCCAATGGCTTACCCTTCCAATAATTCACGGCCGTACTGTCTGAGTTTTCATTTTTATACTGCCAATCCCAACCTAAATGCCATTTTCCAATAAAAGCTGTATTATAATTTTTCCTTTTTAACAAGCTGGCAATGGTTGTGCGATTTGTAGGAATCAAAGCTGAAGAATTCCCTACTAAAGTATTACTTTTCAATGGGCTTCTCCAGTTATACCTTCCCGTTAAAATACCATATCTGGTAGGAGTGCACACTGCAGAAGATGTATGGGCATCAGTAAACTTCATGCCTTCTTGCGCTAACCTGTTAATATTTGGAGTTGGAATTTTGCCATTTGAATTAAAAGCCTGAACATCACCATACCCCATATCATCAACTAGAACATAAATAATATTTGGTAAGTCGTAATCTGTATTTTGAGAAAAAACAGATATTTTACATAAAATTGTAAATATAAAAGGTAACACTATGCGTTTTACAGAGAAACGAAGGCTTTTTTCATACTTAAAATAAATTTGGATTGGTATAAATGCTATTTTATTCATAATTATTATCTAGCTAATTACAAATATACTAAAAGGATTTAGTTTTGGAATTTTTAAAGAAAACAAAGATTTTCTTTAAAAATCCCTCAAATTAAGAAAGCATGAAAAGACATAGCCACTTTGAATTAATGTTCTTCATTAATGGATGTTAAGAAATCACAAAGTTGTCATTTTTAATAAAATAAACCGCATTATTCACTAGTTTTGTATTCACAAAAACATAAATTATCTATATATGAAAACCATAAAAATCTTAGCCCTTGCAATGCTTACTTTATTTGTTGTGAATTGCAAAAATGAAGCAAAACCAGAAGTTAAAACTGTTGAAGTTGAAACCGTAAAACAATTGGATCCAAATGCCACCTACGCTAAAGCAGAATTCACTATTGATGGTATGACCTGCGCTATTGGATGTGCCGCAACTATTCAAAAGAAAATAGCTAAAATGGAAGGCGTAAAATCTGCTACAGTTGATTTTGATAGAAAATTAGCCATGGTAGAGTATGACAATGCCAAAGTAACACCAACATCACTTGAAGAAACCGTTACCAAAGTGGCCGATATTTACAAAATAAGCGATATGAAAACGGTGGATGCGTTTTCTGCTCAAAATTAAAAATCATAGCAAGAAAACTTGTCGTGCAGAAATAAAAAAGCTTCTGGATTTTAAAATCCAGAAGCTTTTTTATTTCCATTTAATGGTTTCCATAATGTGCTTAATATCTTTTTCCAAATAGTTGGCAGCAGGCAAAATGGAATCGTAATTGGGTTTTGCGTAGAAATACAAAGAACCGGTTAAAAAATGCTCAACACTATCGGTTACATAAAATTGTGATTGTGATGCCGCATTGCCATCCACCTCATAAAACATCCCATAAACTTTATTAGCATTATTCTCATAACGTGTTTCCACAATACCATCCGCTTTAATCATGTGTTTTTGAGGTAGGTTTTGGGCATCTTTTAAAAACGCCACTAAATTATCACGATTGTTGTTTATGGCCTTATACGTTAAAAAAATAGTGCCTTTCAAAAGCGGATATTCAATGTTAATGCCATAACTTTCGGTTGTGCTTGCTAATTTTTTAGTTTCCAACTGCGAGCCCGTTTTGTTGATTTCAAAATCAAAAGGCAAGTTGTAATCTGCTTTTTCATATTGGGCTTTTGGGTATTCCAAACGTAAATAGCCTTTGGGTTTTGGTATGTGGTTTTCGCCACAGGACACACATAAAAACATTGTAAATAGCAAGTAAAAAAAAAGCTTCATTAAGTTATAGTGAATTTTACACGTTTAATTCTTTTTTTATCCAATGACTCTATAGTGAAAACGTAATTTTCAAAATTTATTTTACTGTTCCGTTTTGGGAAGCTTCCCGAGATTTCCAACACAAAACCCGCAATGGTTTCTGCTTCACCTTTATTGGCTTCAAAAATAGCTTCATTTTGAATATTAAGAATTTTATAAAAGTCTTTTAAAGCTGTTTTGCCCTCAAACACATAATTATTATCGTCCAGTTTTGAATAGGTCAAATCCTCATCATCAAATTCATCACTAATATCGCCTACTATTTCTTCAATAATATCTTCTAAAGAAATGAGTCCCGAAGTGCCACCATATTCATCTACCACAACCGCTAAATGCACTTTTTTCTCTTGAAATTCTCCCATTAAATCATCCAGCTTTTTGTTTTCGGGAACGAAAAACGGCTCTCGTAACAAAGCTTTCCAATCAAATTGTTTTCTGTCAATATACGGCAGCAAATCTTTAACATATAGAATCCCTTCAATCGTATCGATATTATCTTTGTAAACCGGAATACGCGAATAGCCATTTTCAATAATCACAGGTAAAATCTCCAGATATTTTGATTCAATGTTCAATGCAAAAATATCAATGCGTGGGCGCATCACTTGTTTGGTATCTGTATTCCCAAAAGACACAATGCCCTGCAATATTTTTTGCTCTTCTTTGGTGGTATCGGCCTCACTGGTAAGTTCTAAGGCCTGGGATAATTGGTCCACGCTCAAATTCGATTTTTGCTTACCCAGTTTATTATGGATACCAAGCGTAACGCTACGCATAGGCAAACTTAAAGGCGACAAAACAACATCCAAAACCCGTAATGGGTACGCCATAAACGTGGCAAATTTCACTTTGTTTCTGCTGGCATATATTTTTGGTAAAATTTCGCCAAACAGTAAAATCAAAAATGTTACGATAACCACCTCAACAACAAAACGTATTACTGTGGAAGTGATATTTTCAAACAAAAAACTACCCAAATAAGCAAACAAGATAACAATGGCAATGTTTATAAAATTATTGGCAATCAATATAGTAGCCAGTAATTTTTTTGGACGATTTAAAAGCAGGGAAATAATTTGCATGCGTTTGGATTTTTCTTCCAAACCTTTATCCAAATCCGTTCTTGTAAGTGAAAAGAAAGCAACTTCAGCACCAGATATCAACGCAGAACAAGCTAATAATATAAACAATAAAATCAAGCTACTCACAATTGAAAAATCAATTGCAATCATTAAGGATTTAAAACTCGTGGGGTCAGGGTCCAAGTAGTGTGGTTTTGGTTAAATATAGAATTTTCAGAAAGGAAGATCATCGTCTTCTTCCCCAATTTGCTCACTTTTTGCTGGTTGGCTGGCTTCAGGTTTTTGAGCAGTTGGTGTGCTTGGCGCAGTATTTTCACTTTCTTTTTTGGTTGAAAGAAATGTAAAATCGGTACAATGAATCTCTGTTGAATACCTATCCATCCCTTTATCATCTTGCCATTTTCTGGTTTTTATCCGGCCTTCAATATATACTTTATCGCCTTTGCTTAAATACTTTTCGCAAATCTCAGCAGCTTTATTACGTACCACGATGTTGTGCCACTCAGTATTAGTTATGCGCTCGTTGGTTTGTTTGCTAGTATAGGTTTCGCTAGTAGCTATAGGAAAACGCCCTAGGCAACTGCCCGCTTCAAAATAGTGCATTTTCACATCATCTCCTAAATTCCCAATGAGCATCACTTTATTTAAGGTTCCAGACATAATTTATTGATTTTATAAGAAAGCAAAAATAAAGAAAATTTCTTCATTTCTTTATTTATTCCCTCCCGATAATAATAGGGAGTTTCGGGAATGACAATTTAAATGGAAACTCGACATACTGTCGAGAGATTCTCTCTAAACACGTATTTGCTTATCATTTTTTTTTAAAATTAATGAAAAAATATGATTGCAGAAATTTATTGGTTAAAAATCGAAAGCTTCTAAAAAGTTCTCAATGAGTATAGGCACAGCATAATTTTTAACATCATTTACAGAAATGGCATTTTCCAACACATTTTCTACTTTAACAATCCAAAATTTAGTATATAAATGTTGATGCGATAGTTTGTGCACAATCACGGCTTCATTATATAAGGACAGCTCAAAAGGTTTATTTTTTATGAATGGATGGTTTTCAATCAACGGTTCAATATTCTTATAATGTGCTTCTTTTTCGGTTTCAACTAACGGAAATTGATACAAATTTTGCCAAATACCTTTCCCTTCTCGTTTTTCCAAAACTGTTTTTCCATCTTCAGAAATAAATACCAAAAAATTGAAATGCTTTTTTTTCGCTTTTGCAGATTTTATCTTAACGGGCAACTCACTAATTCTATTTGTATTGAATGCGATGCAACTATCATTAAAAGGACACACATTACAGTCTGGATTTTGGGGCCGGCATTGCGTTGCGCCAAATTCCATAATGGCTTGATTGAACTCAG
>CAXBNH010000280.1:0-4459 GCA_963976905.1 uncultured Algibacter sp. | reverse complement strand
ATAATGAATCGTTTATTGCCACGGGGTTTTGGGATCCCAATAAAGACGATTTGTTGCGGATACGAAAAGAGTTTGAAATGGATGATTCTGAAATACGCGAGATTATCAGCGACAAAACGTTTAAAACCACTTGGGGCGGTTTTGTAGGCGATGAAGTAAAAACCGCACCAAAAGGATTCAGTAAAGAACACAAAGCCATTGATTTAATAAAAAAGAAACAATTCATCTTTACAAAAAAATATACAGATGAAGCTGTTTTAGCACCTGATTTTATTGAAAAAGTGGATGAATCCTTTAAAGTAATCTGGCCTTATTTTAATTACATGAGCGATGTATTGACTACCGATTTAAACGGCGTATCCACTATATAATTTCGGTAATAACGTATTTATTTTGATTAAATTCAAAACGCTCGTTTTTTGTCTTGTTTTTAAGCAATAGCCCAATTGGCGAACTTAAAGAAATGGCAAAATACACCTCGTTTTCCAGCTCGATTTTACCAATGCTGGTAGACAGGTAAAAACTCATGCTATTGGTTTTTACGATGCTTCCTAAAACAGCTTCGGTATTATTTATAGTGGTTTTTATTTGTTTTAAATGCTCTTTTGCTTTTTGGGCATCATTCAAATACACCATGTTTTTTTCAAGGTCGTTCAATAATTTTCCGTTCCCAGAATCGTCATCTTCAGAATTTCCTTTGTCATTACTTTCTATAGATTCCTTAATCAGGTTTATTTCTTCTTTGTAATCGTTTATGCGCTTATCTACGCGCTCATTACAGATTTGCAAAAGCTGTTGTTTTATGGTCATGAAGTATTTTAAACGGCTGTTAAAAGTTCGGGTTTTTCAAAAAGTTGCACGTTGCTTATCAAGCGTTCTTTCACAATATTCATCATACGCTTGTTCAAAGCTGAAGAATTTTCAATATAAATCAAATATTCTTCAACTGTGAAAAGCCCTATAACTATCCCTTTCAATGCATTACGGAATTTAATATCTTTTTGAACAGCATTTTCAATATAATCGATGCGCTTTTCCGTGGTAAAATTATAAAATACACCCTTATGTTTTACAATATAATTTTTAAAAACAGCCACAAATAAATCAGATTGAAGTTTAATGATAGGGCGAAGCACTAAATTTTGAAATCGCTCATCGGCACTCATGTCATTGTTTATGGTCGCGGAAGCAACTTCAGGACGGATACTTTTAAGGTTAAATGGTCTTGTGTTCATGATTTCGAGTTTTAATAAAATTACAGGATTTTGCTGCTGCTGTAAATGAAAAGGGTTATAATTGTTAACGAGGTTATCAACATTACTAGATTTTTATATCTTTAAATCAAAATTGAAGTATGAAACATCTATAAAGATTTCCCTAAACACACTGGAATAGATTTTACATATGACCGATAAAAAAGCACATGAAATTTGGACGTGTAGATAATCCCCAAGATATAGATTTTACAATCCCTAAAGACCATCCGGATACTAAAGGGGTTTTGGATAAAGTAAAAGATAATCATGTACCCGAGATTTATGTGGGATGCGCCAAATGGAATAGGGCAGACCTTAAAGGGTTTTACCCAAGAGGCACCAAGGATGAGCTGCAATATTATTCAAGCCAATTTAATTCCATAGAATTAAATGCCACGTTTTACAGGATTTTCCCTGCTGAACAATTTGCCACTTGGTATGACAAAACGCCCAAGGGGTTTAAGTTTTTTCCGAAATTAAATCAGGAAATTAGTCATTGGAAACGTTTGAACGACACCCAAGCGGTTGTTGAAAATTATTTGTACAATGCCTCCAATTTAAAAGAAAAACTAGGTACTATCTTTTTGCAGATGCACACCAATTTTTCACCAAAGGATTTTGATAGGGTTGTGGGTTTTGTTGAAAATTGGCCAACAGAAATTCCACTGGCTGTTGAGTTCCGGCATACCGATTGGTATAATGATAAAGGTATTGCAGAAGATTTATACCAACTTTTAGAAAGCAACAACATATCCAACGTGCTTGTTGATACTGCGGGGAGACGCGATTTAATGCATATGCGCTTAACCAATGCTACTGCTTTTGTGCGCTATGTTGGCGCCAACCATCCATCAGACTACACCCGATTGGATGATTGGATTGAACGCTTGAAACTATGGAAAGCACAAGGTATAAAGGAAATCGATTTTTTTATCCATCAAAATATAGAAAAGGAATCCCCGTTGCTTTCGGCGTATTTTATAAAGAAATTAAATGCTGAATTGGGTTATTCATTAACCATTCCGAATGAAGACAAACAACAAAAAATTATTATAAAAACCAGTAATTAAAATGAGATTTCATACACGGAAATGGGTAAAACCCGAAGACTTAAATCCAAATGGCACTTTATTTGGAGGCAGATTGTTAGAATGGATTGATGAAGAAGCTGCTTTGTATGCTATCATACAGCTCGAAAACCAAAAAGTGGTAACCAAATATATGAGTGAAATAGATTTTAAAGCATCCGCAAGACAAGGCGATATTGTAGAAATTGGTATTGAGGTCGTGAAATTTGGTAAAGCTTCTTTAGTCCTAAGTTGTGAGGTTAGAAATAAAATGACCCATGAAAGTATTATTACTATATCTAACATTGTGATGGTCAATTTAGGAAAAGACGGTAAGGCAAAGCCCCATGGAAAAACACAAATAGAATACGTTTCAGACCGATTGGAGTAATTAAATACTTAATCATTTAGTAGGTTATCCCGATAAAATTTAATCCATTTCTCATCAAGAAAGAGAACAAGGTATAGCGTTGTCGTTTCATCCTTATTAAATGACTATTCGCAAAAAACCTAGATTTAATCGAAAATTGGATTGAAAAAAATCAGCAATTACCAATATCTATTGAAATAAAATCGATTTTCACTAATTCCATTATCAATCTTATAAAAATTTATAGGCATCAGGCTTAACTTTTATTAAATGATGATAGAATAGGAGTTTTTCGTAAATTTGTATCCCTTTTGGGGATTTGTGTTTTTTAGTCTAAAACATGTACCAAAATTTAATGTTAAATAAAATTATTATATGAGCAAAACATTGTTTGATAAAGTGTGGGATTCACATGTTGTACGTAAGATTGAAGGAGGGCCGGACGTTTTTTTTATAGACCGTCATTTTATCCATGAAGTAACAAGCCCTGTGGCTTTTCTTGGGTTAAAAAGCAGAGGCTTAAAAGTGTTGTACCCAGAGCGTACGTTCGCTACAGCCGATCATAACACACCAACCATCAATCAACACTTACCTGTTGAAGACCCGTTATCTGCCAACCAATTGAAAGCTTTGGAAGATAATTCAAATGAATACGGTATTAGCCATTGGGGCTTAGGCCACCAAAAAAATGGAATTGTTCACGTCGTAGGGCCAGAAAATGGGATTACTTTTCCAGGTGCGACTATAGTTTGTGGCGATTCACACACTTCTACGCACGGTGCTTTTGGTGCTATTGCTTTTGGTATTGGAACTTCGGAAGTGGAAATGGTGCTATCTACACAATGCATCATGCAACCAAAACCTAAAAAAATGCGCATCAGTGTGAATGGGCAATTGGGTAAAGGTGTAACGCCTAAAGATGTGGCTTTGTTCATTATTTCTAAATTATCAACCTCAGGTGCTACGGGCTATTTTGTAGAATATGCAGGTGATGTTTTTGAAAACATGACCATGGAAGGCCGTATGACCGTTTGTAACCTTTCTATTGAAATGGGAGCCCGTGGTGGTATGATCGCGCCAGACGAAACGACGTTTGCTTACTTAAAAGACAAACCACTATCGCCTAAAGGAGCCGATTGGGATACCGCTGTGGCGCAATGGAAAACTTTAAAAACCGAAGCGGATGCTACTTTTGATAAAGAATTGACTTTTAACGCTAGTGATATTGAACCTATGATTACCTACGGAACAAATCCAGGTATGGGTATGGGCATTTCTAAAAACATTCCTAATGCTGAAGATTTGGAAGGTGGTGTTGCCACTTACAAAAAGTCTTTGGAGTATATGGGTTATAGCGAAGATGAGACCATGATCGGTAAAAAGATAGACTATGTGTTTTTGGGAAGCTGTACCAACGGTAGAATTGAAGATTTCAGAGCTTTTGCATCTATTGTAAAAGGTAGAAAAAAAGCAGATAATGTAACCGCTTGGTTGGTTCCTGGATCACATGAAGTGGAAGCTTTGATTAAAGAAGAAGGTATTTTGGACATCATTACCGAAGCTGGATTTGTATTGAGACAACCAGGTTGTTCTGCATGTTTGGCCATGAACGATGATAAAGTGCCTGCTGGAAAATACGCAGTAAGTTTTTTCACGGCATAGCCGCCGCGATGGCTGCGCAGTGGTCGGAAGTTTTAAACGCAGATCCAAATTGTGAACCAGTCGAACAACTAGAATTATTTGCAGCATAGGAAGGAATATAAAAT
>CAXBNH010000279.1:0-4489 GCA_963976905.1 uncultured Algibacter sp. | reverse complement strand
GGAAGGCATCAATAAAGCTATCCGTCACGGACTTTCTGTAAAAATAGACACCAATTACGAGGGTTTTTGGAATACCATATTAATCCCTAATTTGAAGAACAAGCATGACGCTTTACCCGTGCACACCCTAAACGAAATAAAATTATTGGCATCTCGATTTCCCGAAAATATTAAACAGGTAAGTGTTTATAAAGATGGTGAAATTGTAGCCGGAACTACTGTTTTTTTAACCAAAACAACAATACACCCCCAATATGTATCGGCTAATGTAAATAAGAATGCTTTAGGGAGTTTAGATTTGGCTTATGATTTTATAATCAATAAACTTTCAACATATAAAAGTTTTTTTGATTTCAATATCTCAAGTGAGAACAAAGGTGCAAAGCTTAATTTAGGATTGATTTTTTGGAAAGAAAGCTGTGGTGCCAGAACCTATGTTGCCGATAACTATGTTGTAAAAACCAAAGCGTTTAAAACATTAATGATTGATGCGGTATGATAGCTTTTTTAGATTTACATAAAATTAATGGGCGATTTCAAAAGGAGTTTAAAATCGCATTTAACTCCTTTTTGGATTCTGGCCATACTATTTTGGGAACGCAAGTTTCAGAATTTGAAAAAGAGTTTGCAGCATATTGCAGTACTCAACATTGTATAGGAGTGAGCAACGGATTGGATGCCTTAGAACTTATTTTTGAAAGCTATAAAATATTGGGCATTTTAAAAGAAGGCGATGAGGTAATTGTGCCAGCCAACACTTATATTGCTACTGTTTTATCTGTTAGCAATACGGGCTTAAAACCAGTTTTGGTAGAACCCAATATTGCCACTTTCAATATCGATACCGCTCAAATAGAAAAAAATATAACTTCAAAAACAAAAGCTATTTTGGGAGTTCATTTATATGGTCGATTGTATGAAGTAGAACAGTTGGAAAAAATTTCAAAAGAACATAATTTATTATTGATTGAAGATGCTGCCCAAGCGCATGGCGCAACTTTTAAAGATGGCCGAAAAGCAGGTAATGTTTCTGATGCCGCGGCTTTTAGTTTTTATCCCACAAAAAATTTAGGAGCTTTGGGCGATGCCGGAGCTGTTACTACTAGCAATAAAGCATTGACAGATGTTATATCCAAATTACGACATTACGGAAGAACATCATCTTATGAAAATGATATTAAAGGGCGCAATTGCAGATTGGACGAAATTCAGGCCGCTTTTTTAAGGATAAAATTAAAGCATTTAGATGCCGATAATGCTAAAAGACAACACATAGCTAAAAAATATCTGGAGGGCATAAAGCACGGTGCCATCATACTGCCTAATTGTAAAGACCTAAACCAGCATGTGTTTCACCTGTTTGTCATCCGAAGCAAAAAAAGAGATTTGCTAAAAGACTATCTTTTTAGAAATGGCATAGAAAGTTTTGTGCATTATCCCGTACCCATCCATCATCAAAAGGCGTATCAAGAATTTAATGATTTAAAACTGCCCATTACAGAGCAAATCCATGAGGAAATTTTGAGTATTCCTTTAAACCCGATGTTGACGGATGAGGATATTAAAACGGTTGTAAATACTATAAATAAATACTCATAACAGTTGAATTAGGTTATCCAAGGCATCTTCTCTGTGAAAAGAATCAAAAACATATTAAATAACAATCTTCTTTTAAAAATAACGTCTTTAAATGCTGTTGTTATTACAATTAAGTTAATGATTTCATTAGTGGTGCAACGCGTGTTGGCGGTAACTGTTGGCGAAGCCGGTATTGCCAGGATAGGGCAGATTCGGAATTTAATACAGATAGTAACCAGTACAGCTTCTTTAGGTACTTTTAATGGTATAGTTAAATATGTTTCAGAATATAAAGAGGATAATAAAAGCCTTCAAGGGTTGTTCTCAACCACTTTTATATTTGTTTTTGTTGGTTCGATAATAACTTCTGTTGTCGTGTTTTTTTCGGCATCATGGATTACTAAAGAGTTATTTGGAAATTTAGAGTTTTTAAATGTGATAAGATTGTTGGCTTTAGTGCCATTTGTCATTGGGTTGAATAGGCTTTTTATGGGCGTGATAAATGGGTTGTCTGCATACAAAAAATATGCAAAAATAGATTTGTTGGGTTATGTACTATCTATTGTATTGCTTTTGGTGTGTTTGTATTATTACGATTTGAAAGGGTGTTTGTTTTCAATAGTGATTACACCAATAATACAACTTGCAATTATCTTTTACATTTTTGGATCCATAATCAAAAAGCATATAAAAGTTAAAGAGTTGGCTTTGAAAGTCCCTTTTGCCAAAGAAATTTTGGCATTTACCTTAATGTCCTTTATCTCAACAGGATTGTTGAATTATGTGGAATTGGATATACGGACCATGATCACCAATAAAATCAATATCAACGAAGCGGGGTATTGGACGGCCATGGGTTTTATTTCACAAAATTATATGTCGTTTTCTAGTGGTTTGTTCACTTTGTACGTGGTGCCAAAATTTGCAAGGATATATAGTGGCCATGCTTTTAAAAAGGAAGTTTTAAATATATATAAAACCATACTTCCTCTGTTTGGAATAGGTATGTTGTTGGTCTATATTTTTAGAAACTGGATTATAGCCATTATTTATCCGAATTTCACAGGTATGGAACCTTTGTTTAAATGGCAATTACTTGGTGACTTTGTAAGGTTAGCAACTTTAGTAATAGCGCATCAATTTTGGGCAAAAAAGATGGTAACAAGTTTTATTGTAACTGAACTGTTGTCCCTTGCATTGTTTTACTTTTTGTCTAAATATTTAGTGTTGCAATATGGGGCAGAAGGCGTAGTCATGGCTCATTTTTATAGATATATTATTTATTTTGGTATTGTTGCAATGGCTGTATGGTATTATTTTTCAAATAAAAAAAATGATGAATTTAAAAACGAATAGAATGAAAGTATTTATTGTGTCCATTTTGTAATGTACCTATTGGCAATTTTAATATAATCATGTTCTCTTTCTATAAAAGCTCGGGCATTTTCTGAAATTTCAACAATCTTTTCAGGGCTTAAAATCAACCATTCCAGTTTTTCTGCTATTTTTTCCGCATCGGGCAACGCATTGATGGCTACCGTGTCTTCTTTTAAATTATAATATTCCAACCATTCTTTTTCAGCACCCGTAAAAACCACTTTACCTTTTGCCATGGCCTCCAATGCATTGTAGCCTTGGTCATAGGCATATACTTGGTCTAAAATAATATGGCTATTATCATATAGTTTGATGTACTCAGCATAGGGGACACTTCTTGTAGTTATAATGTTTACTTTGTCAGGGTATTTTTTTTCGATAATTGCTAAGGCTTCCTCAAAGAAAATATTGCCTTTTTTTATGGCATTTTCGCTATTGATACCATGAAAAATATGTATGGTATTGTCAATCTCTATATGGGGGACTTCCAGTTTTTCAACATTGATTGGATTGGGAATAAGCCCCAGATACTTGGGGTGTTTTATTAAAGGGATGTGGTAATCTATGTCTGAAGCAATAACGCCATTAATGTGTTGGTACAGAAATTTATGGAGTTTGTAATGCTGCTCTGTGATGCGTTTTAAAATAAATTGATACTGTTTTTTAACCCCATGATTCTTATGATTATGATAAGGCGTTAATATAGAATATCTGTATTTTTTATCAAAGGCGTACTTAACGCTCATATAATCTGTGCCACATGATAAAAGAAATAGCGTTTTGTTTTGTTTTATGATTTTTTTTAAAAACCATATCTCGATTTTTAAAAAGGTTTTTAAGCTATTTTCATTGATGAGCTGGACCACATCAAAATCCTTGAGTCTGGGAAGGGCCATATAAAATTTATAGGCTATTTCTATTTTAGATAGATCTATTTTAAATATTCTGTAAAAGGCCTTTATCATAAAAAACAAGAAAGGTATTTTTTTTGATTTGGCCCCAACATTAATATCAACGGGATATTTTTTAAAACCATCGCCAGAGCCTACCAAAAGTACCTCATGGCCATTTTTTATCAATCCTTCTTTTAAGGAATTGTGAAGCCTGCTGTATTCTCCTATCAATAAAATTTTCATGTGTTTGTGATCCTTATCGGGAATTGATTTATAATTGAATTACTTTAGTGCAATATAAGTCATTTCAGTATTTATTAATTATTTTAGATGCCGTTAAAGATTAAAAGAGTTGGCAACCGAAAGTAATTATTTTAAACCAAAAAATAATATGGATACAACAATTAAGGATTGTATTGTTATAGACATACCAAAAATTGAAGACCATAGGGGGAATCTTTCCGTTATAGAAAAGGACGTTATTCCTTACAGAATAAAGCGGGTTTATTATTTGTATGATGTGCCAAGTAATGCTTGCAGAGGTGGGCATGCCCATAAAGAGCAACAAGAGTTTTTGATTGCCTTGAGCGGAAGTTTTGAAGTGGTATTGGAGGACGATAAAAGTAAGCGTGCTGTTAGGT